>JAPUIP010000306.1 GCA_027296925.1 Candidatus Poribacteria bacterium
GATCTCTTCGGTGAGCAGGCGGTGCTCTGTGGCGGAACGACAGCGCTGGTTAAAGCGGCCTTCGATACACTCGTTGAAGCCGGCTATCAACCCGAGATGGCGTACTTCGAGTGTTTGCATGAATTGAAGCTCATCGTGGACCTCATCTACGAAGGTGGCCTGAGTTGGATGCGCCACTCGATCAGTAACACAGCGGAATACGGCGATCTCACACGCGGGCCCCGCATTATCGACGACAGCGTAAGAGAGCGCATGAAGGGACTCCTCAAAGATGTACAGAGTGGAGAATTCGCGAGGGATTGGGTTCTGGAAAATCAGGCGAATCAACCGGTGCTCCAAGCGCTACGCCGTAGAGAGGCAGAGCTGGAAATCGAAACGGTCGGCAAGGAGCTGCGGAGTATGATGAGCTGGATTCGGCAGGGCTCATAATTCACGCCAGTCGTCATGACGGTTGTCGTGGCGACTTGCTGATTATTCGGTCGCCTCGTATGAATTCAGCATTTTGGTGTTGCGCGCAATCTGACTTTCTGCTAAAATGATGACCCAGCTTTAGACAAAAATTATACCCAACGAAGAAAATCAAAGGAGAGCCACATGATCAGATATTCAGTCGTTTTCTTACTGATTGCTGCGCTGTTGTTCACGGGCCTGGGTTGCAGCGCGAGCAAAAAGCAGAAAGGCGTCGCAATTGGCGGCACGACCGGGGCAGTCCTGGGCGGGGTTATCGGTAAAAAGGCAGGGAGTACCGTGATTGGAGCAATTGTCGGTGCAGCCATCGGCGGAGCAGCCGGCGCCTATATCGGCGACTATATGGACGATCAAGCGGAAGAGATGGAAAAGGAACTGGAAGGCGCGAACATTGAACGAGTCGAAGAAGGCATCAACATCGATTTTGATTCCGGTCTGCTCTTCGAGGTGAATCAATCCACCCTACAGGCCCAGAGCATGGAAACGCTCAAGAAGTTTGCAGAAATTGTAAACAAATACGATGATACGAATATCCTGATCGAGGGTCACACCGACTCGTCCGGATCGGATGAATACAACCTCCAGCTTTCGCGCCAGCGGGCCCAGTCGGTAGCAACCTTCCTGACGGCGTTGGGTGTTGCCCCAAGCCGATTCACCATCAAAGGATACGGGGAATCTCAGCCAATCGCTTCAAACGACACGGACGCGGGGCGCTCCGCCAATCGTCGCGTGGAAATTGCCATCGTTGCGAACGATGAGTTGAAACAGACTGCGAAAGCCAAAACAGAAGGATGAAAAAATCGGTACGTTGGGACGCTGAGGACGAGGGAATGAGAGAATTGGGAAATTGGGAATTTCCTTTCTCTTCATTCCTTTTCTTTTTCGACTGGTGAATAATGGAACATCGGAGGTGTAACAGGCAATGCAAATCAACATTCACGAATCCGATATACCACTCTCCCAACTGGTCGAGCGCGCGGTAGCGGGAGAGGAAGTTATAATCAACAGCAAGGGAGAGCCCATAGCAAAGATCATTCCTTATAAGCCAACGATTAAAAAACCCCGTCGCGGCGGACAATGGAAAGGCAAAGTAAAGCTTGCACCAGACTTTGATGAACTTCCTGAATCGATTATGACTGCCTTTCGCGGTGAAAACGAATGAACCTGCTACTTGATACTCATGTCTTGCTCTGGTGGCTTGATGACCCCGCGGTCTTAGCACAACAAGCCCGCTCAACGATGACTGAGCCAAATAATCGAGTGATAGTCAGCATCGCGTCAGTGTGGGAAATTGCAATTAAAAAAGCGCTTGGAAAGTTGGAAGCGCCTGACGACCTTGAAGCGATGATAGAGGACGCTGGATTTGAGTTAATGCCGATTGCCTTTCCCCACGCTTGGGCGATTAAAGATCTTCCGCATTATCATGATGACCCGTTTGATCGGCTACTGGTTGCGCAGGCAAAAGTTGAAGGATTAACCCTTATCACCCGCGATGAACGCCTAAAACAGTACGGCATTCGTATCATTGAAGCCTGATTAAGTCCGCTTCGCAGAATTTTTACACCCTTGGGGGGGGTGATGGCAAATTGCCAATGGACGGTGCTCCGCTGTTGATTGCATCCCTGACCCCAAGCCGAAACCTCATGTTTGAGCGTCCCAACAGCCCCAATGCGCCGGTCGAGATATTGCTTCGAAAGAATCGACAACTCAATCTCAACCTTCTGCCGTCACCATCTTTTTTCGGTTCGGCTTTTCTGTTCCACCTTTCATTGATTCTACTCACGTTCATCGGTGGAGGCGCCGTCGCAAGCGAAGTTGAATTTGTAGCGATTACGAAGCAGGCCGGCATCCACTTCAAACACCATGACGGCCGAAGCGGAGACCGATACTTTATTGAACCGCTTGGCGCCGGCGCGGCTTTTCTGGACTATGACAACGACGGTTTTCAGGACATCTATTTCGTGAACGGCGCCGACCTACCCGGCACGACTTCAGAAGTGCTGCCACAGAACGCTCTCTATCGCAACAAAGGTGACGGCACGTTTATCGATGTCACTGAAGCGGCCGGAGTTGGCGATACCGGATACGGCATAGGCTGCGCGGTTGGAGACTACGACAACGACGGATTTCGGGATCTTTATGTGACGAACTTCGGAGCAAACGTGTTTTACCATAACAATGGGGATGGTACGTTTACCAATGTCACGGCGCAGACCGGCACGGGTGATGCACGATGGGGAACGAGTTGCGCTTTTGCAGATTATGACAACGACGGTTTTTTAGATCTCTACGTCACCAACTACGTGAAGTATACGATCGCATCCGATCAGGTCTGCACCAATAAAGGGGTGCGAGTCTACTGTGATCCGCGCATCTATGCGGGCGAACGGGATATCCTCTATCACAACAACGGCGATGGGACGTTTACGGATGTCACGAAAGCCGCTGGTTTTTCCACCGCGACAGGGCGAGGGCTCGCCGCTGCTTTTGGGGATTACGATGACGACGGCGACGTTGACCTCTATATCGCCAATGATGCCGATCCAAACTTCCTCTATCGCAACAACGGGGACGGCACGTTTACCGATGTCAGTCTGATTGCCGGGGTCGGGCTTAGCGAAGACGGAGAGGCCGAAAACGGCATGGGCGTCGATTTCGGGGATTATAACAACGATGGGCGCCTGGACCTCATTGTTACCAATTTTCAGGGGCAGACGAATACACTCTACCGCAATGACGGGGGCGGGCTCTTTTCAGATCTGAGCTATGCTTCAGGACTTGGGGCGATCAGCCTGCCCTATCTGGCATGGGGCGCGAATTTCTTCGACTATGACAGCGACGGTTATCAGGATCTGTTTATTGCCAACGGACACCTTCACGATAACGTCCAGGCATTTGATCCGCTTGGGTTTTATGAACAGCCCAATCTGCTTTTTCGGAATTGCCGCGACGGTACGTTTGACGAGGTCGGCGCGCACGCCGGCCAAGGGCTGGATTTGGAGAAAGTGAGTCGTGGTGTTGCGTTTGCGGATTATGACAACGATGGAGATCTCGACCTGCTTGTGACAAACCTGAATGATGCGCCAGATCTGTTGCAGAATAACGGTGGAAATCAGGGTACATGGCTGACCCTCAGACTGGTTGGCACGCGCAGCAATCGAGACGCAATTGGGGCCAGGGTCACGGTGAAGACACAAAACATCACGCAGATTCGAGAAATCCGCAGCGGCTCAAGCTACCTGTCGCAAAGCGATATGCGCCTGCACTTTGGACTGGGAGGCTATCAGCAGGCAGATCGAATCGAAATCCGATGGCCGAGTGGTTTGAAAGAACGCCTCGACGGGGTTCAAGCCAATCAGGCGATTACGCTCGTTGAGGGGCAAGTGGAACGGTAACAGCCAATCGCGAATGGGACTTGCTGTCTATCGGCATAAACTGCGGTTTTAAAATCAGCCGCCCCTCAGCCGGGGACAAAAGCTTGCCCTCGCCTGAGGGGGTAAACTCCTCGGCTGCCTGTGCCGCCTGTGCCGCCTGTCCCGAGCTTCGAGGGGAGCTTCGAGGTAAGCGACCGAAGGAAGTGCCTGTGGTGCTTCGAGGTGAGAGGGTACCCGACTCCTGACAGATCTGGTTTACCTTACTTTCTCTTTCCGTGATCTCTCCTGCAACTCATAGAGAGAAACGCTTTTCTCCTGATAGTGGGGAACCGGAAATTCGGTCATCGAAAAACGCACTCGCTGCGTCCGACGACCGCGCACCTGCCGTACATGCGTTTCAGCGTGGTTGGTCATCTCGCCGAAAAAAATGGGAAAGGCGTCAGCGGCCCGGTAGCTGAGGATGAGCGTTCGCCGTGGACGCTTCGACCGGTTGGTGGTCGAAGCGTGTGGGGTCATGCAGTGCATGAAGATGGCGGTGCCGGCTTTGCCCTCAACACGAACAGCCGCCGATGCGTCAACCGATTCCGTGACTCTCCCCTGAAAGTAACCGTCACGGCTGTGGGCAAG
>JAPUIP010000307.1 GCA_027296925.1 Candidatus Poribacteria bacterium
TTGACCCCAGAATCTCCGTCCTTTAGGGCGGGGAGTACGTCAACAAAATTCGGCAAAGCGGCTGTTGAAGTGCTAATACCGATGCTGCACGATCCGGCGCCATCTGTCCGCCGACACGCTGCGACGGCGTTCGGGAAAATCGGCGATACGTGCGTCACCCCCAATTTGGAACGAGTCGCCAACGCCGATTCAAATGCGTCCGTCCGTCGCGCCGCCTGCCGCGTGTTGGCGGGGTTGCGGGCCTAGGTGAAAATCGCTAGCCAACCCCCACACCTTACTATTCGTCACTTTTTGCGCAAGTGGACGCTACCGCCAGAGGTATGCAGTTTCAGCAGTGGGCCACCCCCGTTAATTGTGCCCCGTAATCTGTTTTTGCTGACCTTGCCCTGCACGACCATGGAGACGGGAAAATCAGTGGATACGTGGCCGCCGCTTGTCCGGGCATCCACATCAACAGCGATCTCTTCAACAAGATGAACGGTCACGCTTCCCCCCGATGTTTCCAGAATGCAATCCCCTTCGGGTTGGCGGGAGATATACGCTTTGATGGATGCGCCGGAGGTCTTTGCCATAATCTGTCCCATCACTTCTTCGACCGTGATGCTACCGCCGGACGTTCTTGCTGCGACACTGCCCTTCGACCGAACGATATGAATGGATCCGCCGGATGTTTTCGCTTCGACTTCCCCGTCGACGCTCCCGATCGTAATACTACCGCCCGACGTCTGGACATCCACGTTTCCTTGAGCTTCCTCCAATTTGATGCCGCCGCCGGACGTCCGACCCCATACGGGACCATTGATTTTGCCAAAACGCAGGCCACCCCCAGACGTTTGACTCCGGACTTCACCTTCTACATCCGCAACAGAGATACCTCCCCCCGATGTTCTCAGATCAACATTATACGCCTGAGGAATTGTGATCGTAAAGTGAACTTGCAATCGGTTGCGGTCTTCATCCCGGCGGCGCTCATCGTTTTTGTACTTTGCCGTGATCTCCACACCACGATCGTCTTGTTCAAATGCGATCTCAAAATCCTTGAGTATTTCTTCCGCCAACCCGCGATCTTTCGTTTTGACTTTTCTGTCAATTGCAACATCGATAGCGTTAGAGGCTGCGGTGCGAATCTCAATCGAGCCCTTATCCGCATCAACTTTCAAGCGCCCCCCCGGGACCACTTGAAATGACTTCTCAATTTTGTCCTCGACGAAATCACCGGCAGCCGCTGTCCCCGCAAATAGCAAGCACTGCATAATCGGTAATACGATTTGAGACGGACCGATCCATTGACTCATGACGACCTCCTGGAATCATCTCTGGTTTATCAACTGCACGATACAAAATGGTTAACAACGCTCATGAGTGCGCCCGATTTGTCACTGTTGTTGTCTCAGGTGGATGCTTCCATTAAGGCTACGTAGCTTGACCAGCGCCTCGCCACCCTCCCCAATTTGACCTTCGAGCCGATTTTTGATCTTCCGCGTAACGGGGATCGGGAAATCGGATTGCACACTCCCCTGGCTGGTTTTGGCGTCGAGCTGCCCGGCAAAATCCTCGGGAAGTGTCAAATCGATTTCACCGTTTGTCGTCGTCGCCGTCAGCGAAACGATGCCCTGGCCGATTTTCACATCGATCAATCCGTTGGTTGTGGAAAACTTCGATTCATGCGCGAGGTGTCCCAGCATCGCCCCAATATCGCCGTTGGTGGTGTGCGCGTGAATGGGGCCCGTATCACCTTGCAACTTGATGGCGCGGTTAACTGTTGCCGCATCAATCGCGCCAGCAATTCCACTAATTTGGAGGCCATTATTAACGGTACGCAGGTTCACATCCACCTCGCGCGGACTTTCGATCTCATAACGAACGGTCACGCTCACGCCTTCAGGCGGCTTCGGATATTCTCTGTAAATCCGAATCTCATCGCCGTGTTGTTCAGCGTAGACGTTAACCTTTTGCGCGAATTCCTCCGCGTCGGCCGCGCTCTTCGAACGAACTTCCTTCCAGGCTCGAACGATCACCTGATCGCGGTCTGACCCCGCAAGCGAAATCGAACCGTTGACGGTTTGCGCATCGATCTTTGAAACACCGGCTCCGTCAAATGTCCATTCCAGTTGTTCCTCGATCTTCCGCTTTTCATCGGTTTTCTCAAGGTTATCGAGCACATCAGAAACCGTTGTCTTCACCTGTACGACCACATCGCCGACTACCTCGCTAACCACTTTGCCAATGTCAGATCGCTGCACGGACTCAATGGCTCTGCCCACCTCTTGCTTAATCTCTTGCCCAATATCCTGAAAGAGCTCCACGAACTCTTTGGGTTTTTGCGCTTTCGTGCCGGGCTTTTCAGATGCATCGGATGTATCGCTGAGGGCCCGTAACAACATCTCAGCTTCCGATGCACTGATTTTGCCCTCCGACAGCATCCTGAGAATCTCAAGTCTCTCCTGACTCATGAGTGTTCCTCCTTCCTACTGACGGGTGTTATGAGCATTTTTCCGCTTGGCGGCGCCGACAAACATGTCGCCGAAGTTGCTAAAAATGCCCTCGAAATTCGCGAAGGTCTCGCCGAAATTACCGAAATCAAAATCCTCGAAAAATGGACCATAGCACTTGCGCCGCTCTTCGTGTCCATCCGCGGCTTCTGCTTGCCTCTCGGTCCCATCTTCAATCGCCTCCAGAAGCATGTCCGCCTCCTCAACCGAGATCTTTCCTTCTGCAAGCATTCGTAAGATCTCTCGCCTTTCTTCGTTCACTGTTCGCTCCTTTCTCGCTCGATTGACTCGACCTCCAGTTCAATCTCTGCTTCGATCGACTCCTCTATCTCGTGCTCATCTTCCGCCTCGTGCTCATCTTCCGCAGCCCCTTCTCCACGGCACCGGAGGGTAATCCGCCCACCACGGTTGGTAATCTGAAGGTTTGCCCCACTTTCGTTAGGGGTTGCCGTAAACCGTTGATCGTGTTTTTCTTTGACCAGTTCACCTTCAAATTCTGAGGAGATTGTCCCACGATGCGTCGATGCCTGAATCGATGCAAATGCGTCTGCCGGTGCGATCACTTCCACGGAAGCATGACGCCCCTCGATGACACAGTCGCCAGTCAAGGGTGAGGCGACCTCAAGGTTGATTCTTGAATGACGGCTTTCAATGTGGAACGTCTCGCGCACACCTGCCAATTCGACCTTTCCATGATGGTTCTCGATTCGGATCTTTCCGGCAACCGAATCGGCTTCGGTGCGTCCATGGCGATGCTTTAGCGTGAGGTCGCCACCCATCCCATGAATCTCTAGGTTTCCATGCGATCGAGCCCCCTCGACACTACCTCCAACATTGCTGAGACTGACATTTCCATGTGCGCCGTTGAGGTTGACATTTCCCCCAATTCCTTCGGCGTTAATGTTGCCATGGCGGGTATTCAGATTGAGGTCGCCACCAATTGCATGGAGCGAGACCTTGCCATGTCCGTTATCAATTGTGACTGTGCCGCGCAGATCTCGCACAGATACATCCCCGTGTTGATTGTCTATCCGCAGGTCTGTTTGATGCGGGACTTGCAACCAGTAATTGACTTGCGCTCTGCGACCGCCGTGCCATAATTCCCACGCCTCTGGATAGACGGTCTTGATCGATATAGGCAGCCCCTCATCTGAGGAAGGAGCGTCATCACGATCGATTTGGATCTGGATCTCTGAAGCGATCTTTTGTGCGGTTTCCTCATCCTCCGCCCAGGCCATCTTCTGATACGTCAGATGGACATCGTTCTCCGCCCACGAAGTCACCTCGATATTGCCGTGTCGGTGATCGATTTCCAGATCGACCTTTTCAGCCGCTTCGATGCGCTCCTCCTGTTTGGGTTCTGCGTAGCGCGTGCTCGCGTTTCCGTGCTCCCTAAACTCCCTGCCGGCTCGGGCAATGTCTCTGCCTGCCCGAGTTGTATCACGGATTGCCTGACGGACCGTCCGTCTTAGGAGGCGTTTCTGGTCCTTCAAAAACTGTTCATGATTCTTCATCACCTCCGCTCTGATATTCTGGACCTGGTGTTTGAGTGCTTCAGCACCGGTTTTTAACAGCACAGCCACACGCTCTGGCGGATTTCCGGTTGCAGATTGCGGCGACTGTTCCTGTTTAGCCCCATCCGCTTCTTCAAGGGTTCGCAAGAGGGATTCGGCTTCCTCCGCCGTGATTTTTCCCTCAGCTACCATTTTGAGGATAAGCATTCTTTCCTCGTTCATCGTTATTTCCTCCTCTCACTTCTTGAGCTGATTAATCAACTCAGCCGCCTCAGTCGCAGAGATTTCTCCTGCGCTCAGTCGCTGTAGGATTTCGCGACGCCTTTCTGCGAGATCATCTGAAGGCGCTGATTCCCCCTTGACCTCATAGCCAAGCTCCTCGATGACAGCGTTCAAACGGCTGCGAACGGTGGGATACGAAATCCCAAGCTCCCGTTCCATCTCTCTAATATTACCTCGGCTCCTGACAAAAATCTCAATAAAATCGAGACTCTCTTGGGATAGACGGCAAAAGCGGCAGGTCGAATACTGACTTTCAATTCGGGTATGGCAAGATGAGCAGTGTAAACCCGTTATCGTCAATTCCCCACCACACGTTGGACATTTTTCTAATACCTTGCGCAAGGCGATCTTCACTCCTTATAGGTTAATCTTCGGATTCGGCTCGGAATTAGCGACCAGTTGAAAATGTAACACATCTTTCTCAAATTGCCAATGTTTTTTAACGAATTATACTAAAATTTGCCAAAATATATTTCAAATATAAAGATTTACATACAAATCCTGGATTTATTTAGAAACGGCACTCCAAGGTTCATGATCTGACTTTGCGGTTCATTTTCGCTTGATCTTTGCGACGGATTCGCATATAATTGACAATTGGAGCGGAAGCAACGTAACAGAGAGGTGAAATCATTGGGATTTCTTAACCCGGTTTTTTTGTTTGGCATGTTAGCCGCTGCAGTGCCGCTGTTAATTCATCTTTGGAGTCGTCGTCAGGCAAAGACAGTCGATTTTAGCAGCTTGATGTTTCTGTTGGTTGCCCATCGACAAAATGTTCGGCGCATCCAACTCAAAAATCTGCTGATCTTGATTTTGCGGATGCTGATTATCATACTGATTGCCCTGGCATTGGCTCGTCCACTGCTCAAGAATCAATTCTCCTTTGCCGGCGCGCGCGCGAAAACCAGCGCCGTTATTGTCCTGGATAATTCCTACAGTATGGCGTATGAAGGGGTGCAGGGACAACGGTTTGACAAAGCGAAAGAGATGGCGCTTGAAGTCGCCCAATCCCTTCGACGCGGCGACAGCGCTGCCGTGATCTTAATGTCTGACATTCCGGATGCAATCTTCCGTAAATTGACGACAGATCTGGAACAGGTCAAAGCCGCCCTCCGCAATACT
>JAPUIP010000308.1 GCA_027296925.1 Candidatus Poribacteria bacterium
GCAAGAGTCTGAGAGCCTTTGAGCAAAGTGACGCCCCTCGACAGGTAGGGGTTCGCCGTCGACCCGCCGTTCTCGGGTCGGGTAACGCCCTCGATTTCCTTTCCTTTTGGGAACTTCGGTCTCGGGACGCTCAGCAAAAATGCGCGTATCACAGGGGACATCGGCCATATAGCGGATACCCTCATCGGAGAGTGCCTTGAGAAGCCATGGTTGTTCGCCATAGTGGCAATCCATAGAGACCCAACCAAATGGCAGACCCGTGGCGGAAAATGAGCGAATCATCTCAAGCCCCAGTTGCGCTTTGGTTTGAAATTTTCTCTCTTTTGGCACGCCACACTTCGTGCGTCGCTTGGTATCGACGATCCAAGATTCGGGGAGGTAAAGCCGATAATCGACCAGACTGGTCTGGTGAGCATTGGCATAGGCCAGATAGACGCCAACCTGGCAATTGTCCACCCTATCAGTCTAGGGCAAGCTTTTCCCCAGCCGACCACAGTATTGTCGCGCCACGCCGACCGACATCTTCCCCTGCTTGGGGATGCCACTTTCATCCAAAATCAAGGCCCCGTCAATGGGATCTCCTAACAACTGGCAAACATCCTCTCGAAGGTGGCCAATCAGTTTGACATCGGTCCAGGGGGAATCGGCAATGAAATGCTGCATCGCTTGAGACTCGCTCTCTGGCACTTCACGGCAGAATTTTATCATATTCATCTGCTGTTGGGTAAACAGTTGACCGTGAAGGTAATCGATGGCGGATTTGGCCACATTCTTCGTGTGGACTTGAAAAAAAGGGGTGTAACCCTCATGGAATTGGCGAAAGAGGGAATGAACTGCCTCGACATCGGCATCGGACAAAGCGACCAGATTCATCATTTAAACTCCTGGTGTCTCCAAAGTCACTACATAGTCAAGCAACATGGATGATACCTGACGTTTACGCCAAATTCGATTCTATTTACCAAAGTCAAATTATATCGGCTGTTGCCCATTAAGTCCTTCAAGGCAGACACGGTTGGTTCTTCACGCCCTGAGCTCCAGGTGGGAAATCTAGATACACTATCCCCCCTACAGTATATCGGCATCAAACTGATGAGATCAATCGGCTATAGATCTCATTTCAGCAGAAAAAGTCGCCTATTTTGCTATAGGGCCCTGTCATTAGCCTAAACAGAGTGGCCCAATCTGGTAATTTGCGAGAACCTCGCACAGACAGAAATCTACAATGAGATTCGCTTTGGCAGCTTGCACCGAACTTTGAGGTGTGGATTTCATCTCAACTTCTCGCCAGTCAAACTCCACAACCAAATTCGCAGCTTTTTCAACGTCGCGTTTGTTCCTTTGCTTGATTGCAGCTTTCTATCGCACTGATATTTTCCTTGCGGAAATACACCGATTATGCTAAACTTAATCGGTTTCAATGTGAGTGGACTTGAGGAATTTCCCTTTTAATCTAATCCAGTGAGGTTGGGAAAGGGTGTCAAATTTGATTTACGAATGCTCTTATCTGTCAAACGCTGTTGGCCTGCAATAGCCTCCCTATTGTCGTAGGAGAGGCTTTTTTTATGCCTAGATTTACGAGATTGATATGAATGCGGAAGCGGTATTGGATTTTATTGAAGAGATTGGTGTGCTGAAAAATTTGCCACGGACCGGTTGGCGTTTTCGTGGGATAAAAGATGCGGAGAGCGTTGCGGATCATTGTTATCGGGTATCCCTTTTGTCGATGATCCTGGCGGATGTGTTGGCAGAGCAAGGAATCGCAGTGAACGCAGAAAAGGTAATGCGTCTCGCATTATTGCACGAGATTGCTGAAGCCAGAATTGGGGATATACCGTTTCCGGCGCTGGAATATATCCCTGAAGATGTCAAAGAAGCCGGAGAGAGAGCCGCCGTAAAATCGATGTTTGAAAACTTCGGCGTGTTGCAGAAAAAGTACCTTGCGTTGTGGGAAGAATTTGAGGGTGGCACCTCCCTTGAAGGAAAATTAGTGCGAGCGGCTGATAAGCTTGAACTGATGATCCAAGTGCTGGAATATGAAAAGATTGGTTATCGATCGCTCGATAAATTCTGGATAAATCCGTGGAATCATCGAAACTTTGACGACTATCCCCTGATCCGGGAAATCATGGATCTCCTGGTCGAGAGAAGGGGACATCTGAGATGATTACCTCTCAAAGTGGGGCGACGCAAATGCGTGAAAAAGCACAAGTGATGACAGCAGAAGATATTCGACGGGCGCTGGTCCGAATCTCGCACGAGATTCTGGAGCGAAATCACCGAGAAATTGCAGATCTCGTGCTGATCGGCATAAAGAGCCGGGGGGATTATCTTGCGCACCGAATTGCCGAAAATCTGGAACGAATTGAAAACATCAACATCCCAGTCGGTATAATCGATGCACGCCTCTATCGCGATGATGTGAATCTGCATGATGAAGAGCTCAGGGTGAACCGCACAGATATTCCCTTCGATGTCGTGGGAAAACGGGTGATATTGGTGGATGAGGTCATCTACACCGGGCGTACTATCCGCGCTGCTATGGATGCGGTCATCGATTTCGGGCGCCCTGCTGCAATTCAGCTTGCTGTGCTTATCGATCGCGGCCATCGTGAACTCCCGATTGCGGCGGATTATGTGGGCAAAAATGTTCCGACATCGCGGCGGGAACTCATTCGCGTGCAGTTGGTTGAAGAGCATGGGATCGATTGCGCTGTAATCTGCGAGGAGGACGGTTAATGCACCGGATGCTTATCCGCAACGGACACATCGTTGATCCAGCCAACCGGATTGATGCGATTGCCGATCTCCTGATTTGCGAGGGGAAAATCAATCATATCGGTGATCGGATCGAGACTGAAGCGAACAGCGTGATCGATGCCACCGGACTGATTGTCACGCCGGGGCTGATTGACATGCACGTTCATCTGCGCGAGCCCGGATTTGAGTACAAAGAGACAATCGCGTCCGGCACCCGTGCAGCGGCAGTTGGCGGGTTCACCTCGGTTGCCTGCATGGCAAATACCAATCCGGTTGCAGACTCACCCAGTGTCATCGAATTTATCCAATCACAGGCGCAGAAAGAAGGCTCGGCAAATGTGTTTTCACTCGGCAGCATCACGCAGAATCTTACGGGGGAAGCGCTGACCGATGTGCCTGCATTATTGGAAGCCGGCGCTATTGGCTTCTCAGATGACGGCAAAACCGTTATGAACGCCGAGTTAATGCGACAGGTTTTGGCGTTGAGTGCCAAACTCAATTTTCCTGTCATGGTTCACTGCGAAGAGCATAACCTGAATGCGGGAACGGTCATGAATCTCGGTGAGACGTCGCGCAAGTTGAATTTGCCGGGCAGCCCAAACATGGCGGAAGATATTATCGTTGCACGTGACATTATGCTTGCCGAGTTTACCGGCGGACATCTCCACATCCTCCATGTCAGTACCGCCGGAGGCGTTGAATTAATCCGCTGGGGCAAGCGCAGAGGGGTTCATGTTACCGGCGAAGCGATGCCACATCACTTCGCACTGACTGAAGCTGCCGTCGAGGTACACTGCACGAACGCCAAGATGCACCCACCTTTGCGGACGCAGGCTGACGTCGATGCGGTAATCGAAGGGCTGCGTGATGGCACACTCGATGCGATCGCCACCGACCACGCGCCCCACGCTCCGTTTGAGAAGGCACGCGGAATGCTGGAAGCACCACCCGGCATTATTGGACTGGAAACGTGTGTACCGCTTGTGTTTGATCGGCTCATCCACACCGGGCAATTGACCTTATCGGAAGCCGTTGCGAAGATGACGTGTGTGCCGGCGAATATCCTGCGAATCGATCGGGGCACCCTCTCGATTGGTTCGGTCGCTGACGTGACACTGATTGACCCCAATAAGGTTGCTGCTGTGGATGTGACTCAATCTGCCTCCAAAAGCCGCAACACGCCTTTTAATGGCTTGGAACTCAGAGGCTGGCCCGTGATGACCATCCGCGATGGCGTTGTAACTCAATCGACGATTGAGGCGTGAAGTATAGAGCAGGGCACGCGAAATGGATAGGGACAATCACTTCGACAATTTGCCGCCGATAGAAACCGAAAGATTGCTGTTAAGAACGCTAAGAATGAGTGATGTTGAGGATATATTCGAGTACGCTTCTGACCCTGAAGTGACAAAATACACCCTGTGGCATACTCACAATTCCAGAACCGATAGCAGGCGTTTTATTTCATGGTTGAAGGACAATTTTGCGTGTTGGGGGCTTGTACATAAAGCAGATCAAAAAATCATCGGTACGTGCTTCTTGCATAGTTTTAATTGCCAAGAAAGGCAGGCAGAAATCGCTTTTAATCTATCTCGAAAATATTGGGGACAAGGGTATACCACCGAAGCGGCACGAGAGGTGATTTCGCTCGGTTTTAAGAAGTGGCGGTTGAAGCGGATTGAAGGAACCTGCATGATTCCAAATATCGCGTCGGCTCGCGTCTTGGAAAAAACCGGGATGGCGTATGAGGGAAGAATCCGGAAATATGACCATGATATGAAGTTGTATGCGATTCTCAGACATGAAGTTTAGGAGTGGCAATTCAATAAGTTGGACAGATGGTATGATTTTTCTACGTTCATTGAACATACAAAGAACCAACAGTACAGCAAATGAGGAGAGCAACGATGACATTCAAAGAAAGACTTGCATATATTACGCTGGGCGGGTTACTGGTGTTTATGGGGCAATTGTTGCCGAATCTTTTGGCCGGTCATGCCGCTGCACAGGATGGACCGGCATCTGCCGAATTCGATGAAGTGACGTGTCGTCGCTTGAAGATCATCGATGATCAGGGCAAGACCGTTGCGCTTTTGGAGAAAGAAGTAAGCGGTGGGACATATCGCGTGATCCAAGTTTTGAATACGGCACAAAACATGATTGGAGAAATCGGTGGTAATCCAAACGGTGGGTATATCGCCGTCCACTCTTCGAGTAGCCGTGCGTCTGCCAGTCTGGAGATTGGCGCCGGCAAAAAAGATGGAAGGGTGAGTGTGACAAATCGAGACGGGAGCAGACGGGCGCAGATGATGGTGGATGAATACGGTGGACGGGTGGTTTTGCCTTAAGTTCACGATATTGAAATTTTCCCATATGTTTGGGAGGCACCATTGGTGGGTGGCCAAGCCAGACCGTGGAGTGGAATAACGACTCGGCATGAACATGCCACAGACAATTCGCGAAAGGAAGCCAGCCATGAAAGTCAACCCACAGCAACTGCTTGACGATGGCTATATCATTTTACGGCAGGTCATCCCGCCGAAACAGTTGGACGAACTGCGCGATAGTTTTGAAGTGCTTGTTGAACGACAGAAGACCGTGTGGGCGCGGGAGCGCAAGCCCGATGATCCGCCGGGCGGTGCCTGGGAGACCAGCGCCCAACCTAGAGTGTTTTTCGACGAGGTAGTTAACGAGGAGACCGCTAACGCAGTGGAGTTCTGTCTACACGAGAATACCCTGGGCGTCAGCCAACAGCTCATGCGGGCGCCGGAGGCGGCCCCAACGCTAATGGCGCTGATGTGCAGTCCGGTGCGAGACCATGGCCCGGCAAGTTGGCATCGTGACATTGACCCTGTTGGACAGGCGCCGCTTCGGGGCATGCAGATGGACATACTCAAGAATGCGTCGGGCTATGTCCAGTGGAATATTCCGCTGTACGATGATCGTGTGTTCTGGATTGTTCCGAAAAGTCACCGTCGGCCGAATACGCCGGCTGAGCAGCACCACCTGCTGACGGACGCACGGGCGCCGATACCGGGTGGTATACCGGTGGAGCTTTCCGCGGGAGATGGTGTTGTTTATACGCATGTCCTTCTACATTGGGGCAGCAACTACAGTACCCGGTTGAGGCGAACGATTCATCTCGGTTATCGTGCCTTCGGCGGTGATGTGTATCCCATGGGCGATCATTTTTACTGGAATTTGGGATTCACCAAACACCTTTCCCAACGGTCCAGAGCGCGGTTTGAACATTTCTTTCAACTTCACCAACAGCAGTGCGATCTCATTGAATCCACCTTCCGCGCCATCCTCAACAGAGACGCCGATGGCTTCCTCAACGGACTGGTGAAACTTCACCCCGGGACGGAAGAACGAATGGTGTGTGTGGTCTATCTGTCGAAGTTGGCAGACAAAACCCGGACGCTGAAAAATCCTGATATAATCAACCTTTCGCTAGAAGAACGCATTGACGCGATTTCGGCACACCGGCTAAGCTTCTACCTCTTCGAGGATTTCGCACGCCGTTTTTCGGTGAAAGAAGCTCACTTGCTCTGCGAACGGTTCTCAACCCTTTTTGAGAAAGTCGAAACGGAGAGGGTACAGTCTGTTCCGGATGCAACGTCTCGCGTGAGGCGATACCAACTCACGCAGATGCCAGCCAACTTTGATGTTGAAGACTTTATTCACAGTTGGGATGCCTGATACCGGGCGGGACATAGTCTTCACCAAGGGGCCACCATCGGCGCAGTTCGCGCTGAGAGCGTTTTGGTCTAAACCGCCGCTGAGTGGGATTGTGAGGGGCCTCGATATGAAGAAGAGTGAAACACAGCAGTGGCTACAAGAAATCTATAAGCGTCCAGAATTATATGAAGGCAAAGTGGTTGCCATCCTAAACGACGCGCAAATCAATAGAAGTGGCAGAGGGGTTCAAGGAGGCAAAACGCAAAGTCCACGAACGGCACGTTTCCTCTGCAGAAAAGGCGCCGGAAAATGTTACGTTTTTCCTTGTTCCGCGTCATGTGACTCGGTTACGAATTCCTACGTTGCGCATTCGACACAGCGAAAGACAACTGGTTTTTAAACCTGTCAAAGGTCAAGACAGCTAAGGACATCCAATACGATGAAAGCAATACTCGCATTAGCAGACGGGACAATTTTTGAAGGGGAGCACTTTGGCGCTACCGGCGAATCTTCGGGCGAAGTTGTCTTCAACACCAGTATGACAGGCTATCAAGAGATCCTCACAGATCCATCGTACAAAGGCCAGATCGTCACGATGACCTATCCGTTAATTGGAAACTACGGTTGCAACGATCTGGACGTCGAGTCGATCGCGCCACAGGTCGAAGGATTCGTCGTGCGCGAATACAGTGCATACCATAGCAACTGGCGCTCGCGGTGGAGTCTCGGCGCCTATCTCGAAGAACACGGGCTCATCGGTATTCAAGGCATTGATACCCGTGCATTAACCAAGCGGTTGAGGGTTCACGGTGTCATGAACGGCGTCCTTTCAACGGTCGATCTTGACCCCCAAAGCCTGGTTGCCAAAGCACAAGCCTGGCACGGGCTCGTCGGTGTAGATCTGGTTCAGCGTGTGACGTGCCCGAACCCGTACCTGTGGGAGACACGCGAGCCGGTATCAAACATGGTTGCCGACCAAAGTGACACACAGAATCATAACACCTCTCAGCTTACGATTGACTTCGACGCCCTATCGATGCAGCCGACGCCGAGCCCCCAATTTCGCGTCGTTGCAATGGACTTTGGGGTCAAATATAACATCTTGCGCCAACTCACCCAACACGGTTGCCAAGTTCAGGTTGTCCCCGCGCACACCTCCGCAGAGGAGATTCTTGCCGCCGAACCCGATGGAATCCTTCTATCAAACGGTCCCGGCGATCCCCGGCCGATTGATTATGCGGTGAAAACGGTTAAGCAACTCATCGGAAAAAAGCCGATCTTCGGCATCTGTTTGGGTCATCAATTATTGGGACTTGCCTTCGGTGGGGAGATCTTTAAACTCAAATTCGGGCATCGTGGTGGAAACCAGCCGGTGCAACGGTTTGAAACGAATCAGGTGGAGATCACCGCGCAGAATCACGGTTTTTGTGTGGACATCGATTCACTGCCAGGTGTCGTCGAGCGCACGCATATCAATCTGAATGATCAGACTCTCGAAGGTATGCAGCACACCGAATATCCAATCTTCTCGGTACAATACCATCCGGAAGCCTCCCCTGGCCCTCATGATGCAAGCTACCTCTTTAGCAAATTTACCGATCTGATGAAAGAGGAATAGGTGTCAGACCTCAGGTATCAGGTGCGTCATGCGTGCCCTCCTGATACTGAGTGCCTGATGACTGGAGAGAACTATGCCAAAGCGAACAGACATCGAAAAGATTCTGATTATCGGTTCTGGACCGATTATTATCGGTCAAGCCTGTGAGTTTGATTATTCTGGAACGCAAGCGTGCAAAGCCCTGAAGGAGGAAGGTTATCAGATCGTCCTTGTGAACAGTAATCCGGCAACGATTATGACAGATCCGGAATTTGCGGATCGGACCTATATTGAGCCGATTGATGCAGATACCGTCGAAAAAGTCATCGCCAGAGAACGTCCGCAGGCCTTGCTTCCAACTTTGGGGGGACAGACTGGGCTGAACGTCTCTGTTGAACTTGCGGAAGCCGGCGTGCTGGACCGATACGGTGTTGAACTGATTGGCGCGAAACTCCATGCCATCAAAAAAGCAGAAGATCGAGAGCTCTTCAAAAAGGCGATGCAAGGGATCGGGTTAGCTGTGCCGAAGAGCGGCATCGCCCGTTCGTTTGTCGATGCAATTGCGATCATTGTCATGATCGGCTATCCGGCGATTATCCGCCCAGCGTTTACACTCGGTGGTACAGGCGGTGGCGTTGCCTACAATATCGAAGAGTTTCGGGAGATGGTTGAACGCGGCCTGAAGTTAAGTCCGGTCAACGAGGTATTGATTGAGGAGTCGGTGATCGGCTGGAAAGAGTTTGAGCTCGAGGTGATGCGCGATCAAGCCGATAACGTCGTCATCATCTGTTCCATTGAGAATTTCGATGCAATGGGCGTTCACACCGGCGACAGCATTACTGTTGCGCCTGCGCAGACCTTGACCGATAAAGAATATCAGCAGATGCGGGATGCGGCGATCAAGATCATTCGGGAAATCGGCGTGGATACCGGCGGATCAAATATCCAGTTTGCCGTCCATCCGGATACGGGAAAACAGGTTGTCATCGAAATGAACCCGCGGGTGTCTCGGAGTTCTGCACTTGCCTCGAAAGCGACCGGCTTTCCGATTGCGAAGATTGCAGCCAAGCTCGCCGTCGGAAAGCCGGTCGCTTTCGAGGCAAGTGCAGAACGATATTACGCGCCGGACTCCGGCGTCGTTTGAGCCGACTATCGATTACGTCGTAGTCAAGATTCCCCGCTGGGCGTTTGAGAAATTCCCCGGCACCGACGAGACACTCACGATACAGATGAAGTCTGTTGGGGAAGCAATGGCGATCGGATGCACGTTCAAAGAAGCTTTACAGAAGTGTTTGCGATCACTGGAGACCGGCTGGTACGGACTGGATAATCATTCGATTCAGGAGTTATCGCTCTCTGAACTTCCCCAGAAACTGACTATACCGAATGTGGAACGTATATTTTACATCAAGGAGGCGTTCCAACGTGGAATGAGTATAGATCAGATTCACGGCTATACCCAAATAGATCCATTCTTTTTGTACAATATAAAGGAGATTGTCAAATTTGAAGGGGAGGTGAAAAGATGGAGACTTGATGAAAACCGATCCGATTTGTCTATGGATACCGCCACGAATGAACTGACTTCCCTGCTTCGTAAGGCAAAACAGTACGGCTTTTCGGATCGGCAGATTGCTGAGCTTTGGAAGACTTCGGAAGACGGTGTCCGCAAACTCCGGAAGGAATTGGAGATTGAAGCCACGTTTAAAACAGTGGATACGTGTGCCGCTGAGTTTGAAGCGGAAACGCCCTATTACTATTCCGCTTACGGTATAGAGGATGAGGTCCGTCCAAGCCGCAAAAAGAAAATTATGATTTTGGGTGGGGGGCCAAATCGGATCGGTCAAGGCATTGAGTTCGATTACTGCTGTGTTCACGCCGCCCTTGCGCTGAAAGAAGATGGCTACGAAACGATTATGGTCAACAGCAATCCCGAAACGGTGAGTACAGATTATGACACCTCGGATCGGCTCTATTTTGAACCGCTGACTTATGAGGATGTATTAAACATCGTCGATCGGGAAAAACCGGATGGCGTCATCGTTCAAATGGGTGGTCAAACCCCACTGAATCTTGCACTTGCACTTCAGGAGGCGGGCGTCCCAATTATCGGAACCAGTCCTGATGACATTGCGCAGTCTGAGGATCGAAAACAGTTCACAGAACTCCTGAGTGGGCTCGGCTTAAAGCAGCCGCCGAACGGAACGGCAACTTCAATTGAAGGGGCAGGCCCAATTGTTGCCGCGCTGGGATATCCGGTCATTGTCCGGCCTTCGTATGTTTTGGGAGGACGCGCCATGCAAATCGTCTACGATCAAGCCTCTTTGGAAGCGTATATGCGCTCGGCGGTGGCAGCTTCGCCTGAGCATCCCGTACTGATCGACAAATATCTGGAAGATGCCATTGAGGTTGATGTGGATGCAATCTCTGATGGCAATCTCACCGTTGTCGGCGGCATCATGGAGCATATCGAGGAAGCTGGCATCCACTCCGGAGATAGCGACTGTGTCCTTCCGCCATACACCCTCGTTGAAGAACAGATCGATGAACTGAAGCAGCACACTTATGCGCTTGCGAAGGCGCTCAATGTGCGGGGATTGATGAACGTCCAGTATGCCATTAAGAGCGATGAGATCTATGTGCTGGAAGTCAACCCACGCGCATCGCGGACGGTGCCATTTGTGAGCAAGGCCATCGGGGTTCCGCTGGCAAAACTCGCTGCTCGCGTGATGGCAGGAAAAACCCTTGAAGAGCTTGGATTTACGAGGGAAATCGAACTGGATTATTTTGCCGTAAAGGCGCCCGTGTTTCCGTTCAATCGTTTCCCCGGTGCAAACTCTCAGCTCGGCCCTGAGATGAAATCGACCGGCGAGGTGATGGGAATCGATGCGGATCTGAGTATCGCTTTCGCGAAGGCGCAGCAGGCAGTGGGGTACGGATTACCTCTTGGTGGCAGCGCGTTCATCAGCGTCAAAAATAAGGATAAGCGTGCGATTCTTTTTATCGCCAAAAAACTTTATGAGATGGGATTCC
>JAPUIP010000309.1 GCA_027296925.1 Candidatus Poribacteria bacterium
CGGCCCCTGAGAAGAAACTGTCTCGCATCTCATCCCATTGACGAGCAACCAGATCGAAACAGTCCACGCTACTCATGCCTTTGAC
Source organism: Candidatus Poribacteria bacterium (assembly GCA_027296925.1). GTDB lineage: Bacteria > Poribacteria > WGA-4E > WGA-4E > PCPOR2b > JAPUIP01. Next base: position 86 of record JAPUIP010000309.1, read on the forward strand.
TCCTTCCATATGCCGACCTCCCGCCAATCGCTAACCATGTCACAGAATCACTTGTAATTCCTCCAGCTACGCCTCCCGCATCACAACCGCCAATTTTTCCCAGACTTCCTCCGGAACAGGCGTGGTTGCCGCCGCGAAGTTCTGCTCGACTTCAGTCGCGTTTTTGGAGCCGGTGAGATTGAGATGGATGAGCGGTTGGCGGAGACAGAATTGGATCGCGAGGTTAAGAAGGTTCAGGTCATTTTCGTTTGCCCACTTCCAGAGACGATGCGCCTTTTGCCCCTCAGGCGGACTGGCATTTGGATCCGGTTCAACACCGGAGAGCAGCCCCATGGCAATCGGGCTTCCGTTGATGACGCCGATGTCGTGTTCCGTCGCAAAAGGCAGCAGGCTTTCAGCCGCCGTTTGGCTGAGCAGTGTGTAATCCAGGTAGGTCAAGATGACGTCCACGATCCCAGTCTCGATGGCGACACGATGGAATTCATGCTCACGAACACCGAGGCCAATAAACCGCACAAGCCCCTCTTCACGCATTCGCTGAAGCTCCTCGAACGCCCCGCCTTTCGCGATGACAGGCTCCATGCTGTTGGGGTCATGAACGAGGCATACATCCAGATAATCTGTTCCCAACAGATCGAGACTATTTTCGACGCTTCTGCGCGTTGTTGAGGCAGAGTAGTCGCCGCGCCATTTCGGATGGGTTCCCGTTTTGGTCGCCAGGTAGATCTTTTCGCGCCAGCCGCCAGCCAGCGCTAGTCCGACGCGTCTTTCGCTTTCACACGCACCATACAGTGGTGCGGTGTCAAGGTAATTGATTCCCAACTCGATCGCTCGATGGACCGCTTCGATCGCTTCGTCGTCAGTGACATCACGCCGTCCAAGGCCGGCCCCACCCATACTGAGCCCAGTGACCTCCAAACCGGTGCGCCCCAACTGACGGCGGGGCAGTGCGGTACCCTGTGTTGACATGTCTACTCCTTCCACCTATGACTATAATTCTCGATGTAGATGCCCTCGACGAGCATTCGGGTCAATGACGCTCACCCACTGAATCCCTTTGACAACGTCGTCAGGTGTGTGCCCGTGTTCAACCCCTTTGGGTGTTACGACTAGATCGCCTGCTCCGATCCGATACGATTGACTTTCGCCATCGGCAGTACGGAGTGTGACAGTTGTCGTGCCTTCAGTGAAATACCAATACTCGTCGTAATCGTGATAGTGTAGCTCTGTGGGTTGGTCTTTCGACACCGCGAAGTGACCTATGCTTCCCATATCCGCCGCATCCAGTTGCGCTTGGACCGCTTCGCTCACACGCTCGCCTTGACTGAGCTTAATCACATACTGATCTGTTGCCATTGCCATTTCCTCCCAGATGCATGGCGCATCGCATTTAATCCATCACTCCAATATTTTTGAGATAATCCACAGACTTCGCAACTCGGTTCTGCGCGCCCGTTTCGTCCAATTCCTCGCCCTCAATGCCCTCCAATTCCATCGTGAAAGGCCCATAAAAACCGGTGTCGTTTAAGGTCTGAAACACCGCTTTGAAATCGACGACGCCTTCGCCGAGCGCAGGAAAGTGCCATGTCCGATAGCCACCGTTGGTATCCTTGAGGTGAACGGCGCCGACGTGGTTGATAATCTTCTGAAGTTCGCCGACAGCAGTGACGTTATGGTTGTAAAAGTAGACATTGCCGGTGTCGAAGTTGATGCAGATGTTCGGGTGATTGACACTCCGCATGGTTTCCAGCGCAACATCGCCATTGTGCGCCAGGTCGAGGTGGGTCTCCAGACAGACCTTGATTCCCAGCGGCGCCGCGTTTTCGCCGATTTGCCGGAGCCGTTCATAAATTACGTTGCGATCGTGTTCGCCGGCGTGGACACTGACAAAGATAACCTGGACGCCAACTTGATTCGCCACATCCAACGTTGTTTGAAAGTCTGTGACAGCGTTTGCATCCTGAACATCGCACGGTGCGGCCACGCTGGTCGCTGTGAGTCCGTGTGATTTCAATTCAGCCAACACTTTATCAACATCCTCTGGTGCGGGCGCCCCAATCTCTACGTTCGTCAACCCGATCTGCGCCAGGTGCTGATATGCACCGGCGCGAAATTGCCGATAGCTACCCAAATTGCATGCGATGATATTTCCCATTTTCATTCCTCCTTGTCTTTCAGAAGTGTATAAGCTTGTTTTGACCGCTATGATAGCGGCAGTTGAACCACCGATTGTGTCTCCATTGCACGGTTGGCCGCAATGCAGATCTCCATTGTCTTGCGGGCATCGACACCGCCGGTCAATGGCTCCCGATCCGCATCGAATTTGTGCTGGGCTCAACTCCTGTTTTTTTACCCGACCTGTCCATTACCAAAGGGCAAATCACATATCACTCCCCATACATTTCTGTAATCAACTGCCTCAGTTGTGAGGATTTGTCGGGAGACAACTGATCGATTTTTCGTTTGAGTCTCTGCTTGCTAATTGTCCGTATCTGATCAACTGCAATTTCTGCTGCCTGTCCAGCACAAATGATTTGCAGGCGACTACGCCATTGCGGATGTAATTTTGAGGTCAAAGGACAGACAACAACGGTATCCAGGTGTTGATTCATCTCATCTTGGCTGACAATCACAACGGGACGGATTTTTCTGATTCACCGCCAACAGTCGGGTTTAGATCCGCAAAGTAAATTTCATATCTCTTCGGAGTCGGGCTCATCGTCTTCTAATCCGTCTAAGAGGGTTGCATCAAAATCTTCCCAATCTTCCTCTTCTTCGGCCATCGCTCGATAGGTTTCTTCCCATGAGAATTTATCGTCGTCTTTTTTGCGAAGCAATAGCCCTCGCTCTGTTTCTTCCAACACCAATGAGTCCACAAAACCATATTTCTGCAAAATTGCCTCCGGTAGACAGATCCCTTTTGAATCCCCGATCGGAATCAGTTTGATGTCTCTCATGCTTAGAGGTCTTTCCATGTTCGTGCCCTTTCATTTATCGATTTCTAACGTGTCGCTGTATCGCTTGCCCCTTTTATTGCTCGACGATGCGCCGCAAAAAACCGTCGTTCTGCTCCAGCAAGGCGATGGCTTCCGTCCGATTGAGTCCTTTCGCAAGCATCACAATCGCGACCTTCGCGCTGCCCCCGGCACACTCCAACGCCGCGCGTGCTGTTTCATAATCTGTCCCCGAAACTTCCATGATGATGCGTGTTCCGCGATCGATCATCTTTGCATTGGACAACTGAATATCCACCATCAGGTTGTTATAAACCTTACCGATCCTGATCATCGGGATGGTCGTGAGCATGTTCAGCACCAGCTTTGTCGCCGTTCCGGCTTTCAGGCGGGTTGAACCAGCAATAATCTCGGGACCCGCAATCGGCACGATAAAGACATCCACAAACCCCGCCACACTATCAGCCGGTGGCGCGCAGCAGAGGAAGACCGTCTTGGCGCCAATGCAATGGGCTTCTTCCAACGCACCGAGCACGTAGGGCGTACGCCCGCTACTGGCAATGCCAACGACCACATCTCTTGCGGCGACCCCGTGCTCACGAATGGCTTGCGCGCCCGCCTCAGGTTTATCTTCCGCCGTTTCCACAGACCGCCGCAACGCGCCATCCCCGCCGGCGATGATGCCTTGTACCATGCTCGGCTCAGTGCTGAAAGTCGGTGGACATTCGGAGGCATCGAGGACGCCGAGCCGGCCGCTTGTCCCGGCGCCGATGTAAAAGAGTCGTCCGTCTCGCCGAAACGCCTCTGTGATGAGATCCGCCGCCTGTGCAATCGACGCAGATTCCGCTGAAACCGCAGCGAGCGCCTTCTGATCTTCTTCGTGAAAGATCCGCACGATTTCTTCGGTCGATCTGAGATCGATGTCGATGGAGTTTGGATTTCGCCCCTCGGTGATGAGTTTGGCGAGCTCGCTTTGCATCGTGTCTACCTGTAAATGTCCCTCCTGTGACCACACTCAAACGCTTGGTGTGAGTTTTTCAAAAGGCTGTAGGGGCGGTGCTTGCTGCGCCCGTTGCCCGTCGTTCACAACCTATCAGGGCGGAGCAAGCACCGCCCCTACGAAATCGGTGCATCTGAATTCACACCAAGCGTTCAAGAATCGTGACCAATCTGCCTGTATCGTCGACTGCGTAGATAATACGATATTGCCCAACGCGGATACGGTATTCCCCGGTTCTATTCGCTAATTTCGCGCACCCTCTCGGACGAGGCACAGACCCTAATTCTTGAATCATACTAACAACACGAGCTTGAATTTGTCGAGGGAATCGGTTAATCTGGCTTCGCGCTTTATTCGCGATTCGAACTTGATACATCAGCAGTCTTCTCTTTGTCCTCGGCTAGAAAATCCTCCAAAGTCACATATTCGCTACGTTCAACCGATGCTTTGGCTTCCTCAATCTCCTTCTGAATCTCTGGATTGGTTGCGAGTAAGTGATCCTCATAATCGGCGAGATCTTCATTCAGCATTTCCCAGAGCGAAAATTTAGAATCATAGGCCAGATTTTCAACCACACGCATTAAAGTTTCAATTGGGATGAGAATTTCAAACGGGCCGTTGTTGGAAAAGTCCTCCAAGTTGCAGAAAGGGTCTGTGATTTCACGTTCATCATCGAGAGCATCCATATACTCACGGAGGTCCGCCTTACAACGATCAAAGAAACTAAACTTCTGATCTCCCGGTAAATGATGGATTGTCCATGCCAACCAATCTATATTGTATTTTAGTGAAACAGTCTGCGTAGTCGGAACATTCATCGCGGTTTTCCTCCAAGCTTCGGGATGGACATGGCCAACAACACCGCCCCATAAGCCGGTTCATGCTTCGCCAAATCGATATGGGCATTTGGCACGATGTCGCGCAGGCGATTCCGGAGCAGGCTAGTGAACTCCGGTTGATGCGCCAGGATGCCGCCGATTTGGATGCTCCGGATTCGACTTTCGCGTGGATTTCGCCGTTGGAATCGGCCAGAAGCCCAACGGTTTTCGTACCCCCGCCGTCAATACCGATGATGTAGTTCATATTTTCCTTCAACTGGGATGTCAGTTTTGCTGCTCGCGCACGGCGTCGGGATTCGCTTGCATTCGCTTGGCAGCCTCAATCTCGTCTTGAAATTGTGGCAGATCCACGGCACGGTCTACAAAGAGATCCAAGTAGCGTTTCATTGTGAGGTGATCGCCTTTCTTCTGATACATTTGGGCAAGGTAGTAGTAGACCTCCGGATCATCTGGGGAGAGCGCCAGCGACTTTTCGTATTCACGGATGGCGAGGTCAAATTGCTCCGTCTGCTGATAAACTTCTCCGAGATTATAGTGCGCATCCGGATCGCTGTCGTCCAGAGCGATGGCCTGTTGATAGTATTTGATCGCTTCTTCAAATTCGTCACGGACGTGATAAGCCGCAGCGAGATTGAAATATGCATCCTGAAATTCCGGGTCTTCCTCGATTGCCTTTTGATATTCCTCGAGGGCTCTGCCAAACTGCTCATCGGTGTCATAAACATAGCCAAGATTGTTATGGAAGGTGGGGTTATCGGATTCCAGTTCGATCGCTTTCTGGAAGGCTTCGATTGCAGGATCGATCAGTTGCAAATCCATGTAAACTAAGCCGAGCGCATTATGCACTTGAGCATTCTCTTCATCGATCATCAGCGCTTCCTGAAGTTGCTTAATCGCTTTTTCGTGTTCCCCCATCTGGCGGTAGACTTCGCCGAGTTCCAGATGCCCGGTGGCATCCTCTGGCGTGAGCATCATCCCCATCCTGAGTTTGGCGGCTTCCCGTTTCAACTTGTCTTTTCGCTCCGCCTTTTCATCAGCACGCTGGCAGCCCAGGCAGATGGCGAGAAGGACAAGAAAGATGTAAAGCATTTTCATTGGAAATTCCCTGACAAGGACCATTTCAGCCGGACAAAGCCGCTTCTGCTTTTTCCACGATACGCTGCACTACCAGTTCCACCCCTTGCCTGCCATAGTCTTCGTTGGCACGTCGGGCGTCGTTGCTCACGCCGATGAGCGGCTCATTCGCATCGGCGGGCAACTTGCTCATATCAACACACTCCGGACGCAACACCATCAGCAGTGACGTCTCCCATTTCCCCGCATGGTCTCCCGCATCCGGGATGTCCTCCCGAACCAATTCGTATCCGGTAACCGCCACCACGCGTACATCTCGATCGCGCAACATCATCAGTTCTTCCACCGCCTTCGCATGTCGCAGAAGCGGATAGTGCCCCGCCATCAACACGACAACCTTGAATCCCAAACTGCGAACTTGACGGCAGATATTCAGTAGCAGTTCCACGTAGCGGATATCCTGTTCATGCGGCGAGACTCCTGTGTATCCCGGCGCGAAGTTCTCTGGTGGCAAACTGTAGCGCCGCGCAATCTCTTGGCTATCACGCGCGGTGACCTCCATCAGGTTGCTCTCGCGATTTTCGCCATACCACAGCGCCGGGAATGCAAGCCCACCGCCAGTTTCAGCACATTTGACCGCCAGCGCGTGGGCCTTGAGCGCATCTAATCCCACCGCGTTATGTTCTCCATGCCACTCTAACGTTCCCAAAGGGACATAGGCAATCGGACAAGCATTGCGCGCTTTGATGATTTCTGACGGTAGCATTTCTTCGTAACGTACTTTAGCCATCGTTTCTCCTCATCTATTGAACGCTGCATCATGCGATACTAAGACATTTTGTCACTCTGAGCACAGTGAAGAGTCTCGTCAACTCAGATTTCTCGGCTGTATCTCAAAACGATATGCACGATTTATTAAACCGCCGATACTAATCAGAAAGTTCAGACCCCATCTCAATTCCTTGTATCAGACGTTCTAATTCAGGAATAAGGTTTTGGAGGGCAGGATCGGTACGAGCAAGGGAGATTGCCTGCTTATATCGAGTCACGGCTTGTTCAGCGTTGCCCTGATCAGTGTAGGCGGCTCCCAGATGGTAATGGACCTGCGCCTCATTGGGGTTGATACGGACCGACTCCCTCAACGCTGCAATGGCTTGATCGAGCTTGCCTTGCGTTTTATAAGCACGTCCAAGATTGTAGTGCGCTCGTGCGTTGTTGGGGTCGATGCGGATGGTCGCCGTGAACGCCGCCACGGCCTGATCGAGTTGGCCTTGATTATAGCGAGTCAGTCCCAGATTGTAGTGGGCGAATGCATTGTCCGGATTCAGGCGAAGCGCCTGTTGGAACGCCGTAACCGATTCATCAAGTTTACCTTTCTCCTGATAGGCATTTCCCAGTTCGTAGTATGCCCGCGCGTCATTAGGATCGAGACGGACGGCTTCTTCAAACGCCGCAATGGCCTGATCGAGTTGGCCCTGACCCATATAAGCGCTTGCCAGACCTCTATGTGCTTGTGCATCGCTTGGGGCAAGGCGGGTCGCCTCTTTCAGTTCCGCAGCGGCATCTTTATGTCTGTCCTGTATACGGTAGATCAGCCCAAGGCTTTTACGGGCCTCCGTAAAAGCTGCGTTGACGCGAACCGCCTCCTTATAAGCACCAGCCGCCAGATCGAGTTTCCCCTGGCGGTAGTACACGAGGCCCAGATTATAGTGAGCTTCGGCAAAGTTCGGGTGGATGTCGATTGCTCTCATGTAGGCGATAATCGCCTCATTGAGTTTGCCCTGCTCCTGATAAGCATTCCCCTGCTGATAATGTGCTATCGCCTCATCACGACTGCAGGAAATGAGGGGCACGCTCACTCCAATGAGGATAACGGCAAGCACGTATCTCATTTTGATTCTTCCTTTGTGTAATGGTTGTGAGTCATCCTGAAGGGGGTCAAAGACGAAAATCATAGGTTATTGTGTATTTACCCGCCGAGTTCTTGGCGAATCCTTTCAGCGAGAATCGCTGCGCTGCTGTCATCCAGGTGAAGCGGATTGATCAGGAGTTTGCCTTCCCAGAGGCCCCCGTGACTGACATAAATCGGCGGATCGCCGCGCCGCAGGCTCCGACAGATTTCCATCGCCGTCCGTGCGGTGGCCACTTCATCAACAGCGATCTCTAAAAGGGGCAGGGATTCACCATCTCCTTTGTCAAGTACCCGGCATCGTGCCGGGCAATCATTCAGTTTTTCCGCAATTTGTTCGAGAAGGAGACGGGCCTTGACTGGGGCTTCGTCATAAGCACCCGAAGTAAAAAGTCGTAGCGCGACCAGTAGGGCAGCGATTTCTTCTTTTGATACCTTAAAGCCACGTCCGATGCCGTGCCGTGGAATGCCGCCAAGTTTTGCCTTGTCAATCAGGTTGGCTGGAGGATGCCACAGTTCCGGATGATCATCCATATCCAGTAACTGCACCGCAGC
>JAPUIP010000031.1 GCA_027296925.1 Candidatus Poribacteria bacterium
CATTCGACCCTTGGGGAATTGGCGGATTGGGGTTTTGGGGTTTGGCTTCTACCCCAGCGCCCCATTACCCCTCGCGCCAGGCGCCGTCTGCATCCTTATATCGAACTCACGTTGATTATATCACATCCGCCCGTAGTGGACAAGCAGGATCTGAACAATCACGACTTGCGAGGCAAAACCCCTACGTGCTATAATATCCCTCGACTTGATGTTTGGAAAACAAAGGATTTCGCAGGTTTTCGAAACTTTCCAACGGCTGGAAGTACTGTCAACCAGCAATGGCGATTCTCAAGATTGGCATGACCGCAAGTAAATGATGATGACCACTTCCACGAAACTCTGGAGCGGACGTTTCCGCTCAGAGCTATCCACTGAAACTGAAGACTTCACGCAATCGATAGCGGTTGATTCTCGCATGGTGGCGCAAGACATCTGGGGAAGCCAGGCGCACGCGATTATGTTAGCACGGCAAGGAATCATCTCCGATAATGACCTCCGGCAGATCTTGCACTGGCTTGGCAAAGCTGAAGCGGATTTCCGTGAAGGGAAGTTCATCCTCCAGCCTGAGAAAGAAGATGTCCACATGAATGTGGAGGCCTACCTCATCGAGGGAGCAGGAAGCGAGTACGGCGGAAAGCTCCATACCGCTCGCTCCCGGAATGATCAGGTGCTCGTCGATGCGCATCTCTATATCCGCGAACAGATTCTCAAGACGCAACAGGGCTTATCCCGCTTGTGTCAAGCCTTCCTTTCAATTGCGAAAGCGCATACTGAAACGGTCATGCCGGGCTACACCCATACACAGCACGCCCAGCCGATTAGCCTTGGTTTTTGGGCCACGGCTTACGTCAGCATGTTCCTCCGAGACCAGAAGCGATTGAACATGGCCTATGAACTGGTGAACATGAACCCACTCGGCGCATGTGCACTCGCAGGGACCTCCTTCCCAATAGACCGCCATCTGACAACCCAATTGCTCGGCTTCGATGCGACGCACGAGCATGCGCTGGACATCATCAGTTCCCGCGATTTTATTGTGGAGACGCTTTTTGCATTGACGCTATTGATGACCAGCCTTTCACGGCTCAGCGAAGAAATCGTCTGCTGGACGACTTATGAATTCAATATCGCCGTACTTGACGACGCCTATGCGACCGGCAGTTCGATTATGCCTCAGAAAAAGAACGCTGACATCGCCGAGCTCACACGTGGGCGAACAGGGCGGGTTTATGGCGCGCTGATGGATCTTTTAACGAACCTCAAGGGTTTGCCGATGGGGTACAATCGGGACCTCCAAGAGGACAAACCGCCGCTGTGGACAGCTTTTGATGTGGTCCAATCCTGCCTGGGGATTTTGCCTGGTTTGCTTGAAACAACTGAATTCAAGGCGGATCGGATGGAAGCGTTAGCCAACGCGAACTTTGCCACCGCAACGGAGTTGGCGAACTTCCTCGTCAGCGAGCAGGGGCTGCCGTTCCGCAAATGCCACGAAATCGTCGGAGGTGTCGTCGGCGCCCTGGCGAAAATGGGCAAAACCTTCCATGATTGGGATGATACGCAAAAACAGTTGCAGGCAAGAGGCATTGATCTGCCAATCCCACAACTCCAACGCATCCTCGATCCAATACTTGCCCTCCATCACAACCGGAGCTTTGGCGGCACGTCTCCCCGCGAAGTGAAGCGAATGGTCGGTGAATTTGAGACGAAGTTGAACGAAATCGACGATCAGATTCGAGCACGACAAGAAAAGATTGACACCGCTCATCAAAAAACGGCTCGGATTATCGAACAGGTGCTCGATGGCAAGGAGATTGCGACGATTGACTTGTAGCAGCCGCGTCACTTGAATCCCAATGAAAAATAGAGTCAAGTTTCCTATCCTTCTCCTCATCTGTGGACTGCTCTGTGGATGCGCTTCCATCGTCAACGGCGCGCCATCCTCGGAAACACAGCGTGGGTTCGCAAGGTGGATTAGCAAATCGTTTCAGGGCAAGCCAACTGCGAGCGGCGAGCTCCACGATTATAAAGACCTCGTCGGTGCCCACCGGACGTTTCCGTTTGGAACATATGTTCACGTCCGCAATCGCAGCAACGGAAAAACGGCTGTCGTCCGAATCAACGACCGCATTTCGCGCAGAAGTGATAGTACGCTTCTCGTGTCCTGGCGTGCGGCGAAAACGCTTGGGATGCTGGACAGCGGGATAGCAGCGGTTGAAATCAGGGGCTTAAAAACACAGACAGGGATAGCATCGTGGTACGGGAAAAAATTTCACGGGCGAAAAACGGCGAATGGCGAAATCTACGATATGAATCAGATGACCGCCGCGCATAAAACACTGCCCTTCAACACGCGAGTTCGCGTCACGAATCTGGACAATAACAGATCTGCCGTCGTGCGCATCAACGATCGGGGGCCGTTTGTCAAGGGGAGGATTATTGATTTATCGCGTAAGGCTGCGAGCGAACTTGGCATGCTTATCACGGGTACGGCGAAGGTGCGGCTTGAGATTTTGTCTATACTATCACAGAAGGCATCTGATTGAAGGAGAAAACCGTTGGAATGGTTCACAGAATGGCTTACCCAACTGATTAGAAACCTTCTCGTCAACGAGGGAAATCCGGTCATCCGAATTATCGCCAATATTATCGGATCATTCCTAATTTGGGCTTGCTACCTGCTATTTTCAGGGTTGACGCACAAGTTGAAGTCGAAATATCCGGCTGCTTCAGGGGGCTTAGAAACCAAGATCGTTGAAAAGATATTGGTTTGGAGCACCATTATTTTAATAGCCCTTTTGTTATTAACAGGTATTATAGTTGTCTTCAAGGCACTCATTCAAGAAATATGGTCACCAGGGGATAAGGCCAGCGCAAGCCAGATAGGCCTCAAGCAGGCTGTTGAGATGAATCTGAACCACTTCAAATATGTTGCGCAATTTGTCTGCTTTTCACTGGTTTTGATGGTGGCCTTGGCGAGTGTGCAAGCCGTTTTTATCGTATTCAATTCCTTTCGAGTAAAGAGTGTCACGGTAGAGAGTATTATGATTTCATGCCTAAGCTGTGGCAGAGAAACTCCATCAGATGAAGCGTACTGTCACTACTGTGGTGCCAATTTGAGTGAAAAAAGGAAATCACTCAAAGTCAATAAATCGAAATAGAGACTTGATATGACGAAAGATAAACTCATCGTTGCCCTGGACTTTGACAGTTTAGAAAAAGCCAATCAACTCGTCGCCACACTGTCCGAGACCGTTAAGTGGTTCAAGATCGGCAAACAACTTTTCACCGCCACCGGTCCCGCTTCTGTCAACCAACTGGTTGGAGCAGAAAGACAGGTCTTTCTGGATCTCAAATTCCACGACATTCCCAATACCGTTGCCGGCGCAGTCGCTTCTGCAACGAAGATTGGCGCAAACATGATCAACATGCACGCTTCGGGTGGGTTCGAGATGATGCGCGTTGCGAGGGAAGCCGCCGAGAAAAAATCGGCGGAACTCGATATTCCTAAGCCGACACTTCTGGGTGTGACGGTCCTCACCAGCATTGACGAAGTGAGCTTTCAGCGTGATTTTGGCACGCAACGGAAACTGAAAGATCAGGTAGCGTATTTCGCAGAACTCTCCCAAAAAGCAGGGCTGGATGGTGTTGTCGCCTCACCGTTAGAAGTTGAGTTGATTCGACAAGTCTGCGGCGAGGATTTCGGGATTGTCACGCCTGGTGTTCGCCCGGAATGGGCGGCATCAAACGATCAGCGCCGGGTTATGACACCCGCGGAGGCG
>JAPUIP010000310.1 GCA_027296925.1 Candidatus Poribacteria bacterium
CTGCATGTGGCCTAAAGTTATTCTCGCGCCGGATGGGAATGTCCACCGCCTGTCGCCCGATAGATACACGCCGCCCATACCTGGGTATACTTCGTGACAACGATCCCTGATATCCCGCATTTGCGGCGTCGTCCTGCGTAAAAGTAACCCGCGATACTTCGGGTTCTCAATATACCGAGTCATCACCGCTATCAAGCAATCAGTCTTGCCGGGGCCTGTACTTCCGCCGAATAAACACTCGAACTCAGTTCGTTGCAAAAACTCAGTCTGAGCGCCGAGATGCGGAATCCACGATGTCATTGCAATTTCATCTCCTTAATGTTCGCCGCTTTTTTAAACATCGGAAACAGCGAATTTTTCAAAAAAAGTTCCTCTGTGCCGCCAATGGGCGAATACTTTTTTAAATAATCCACCGATACTAGATATACGTCCCGTTGACGTACTCCATCGATAAAGTGAGTGGTCAGAGCCCAAATGGGATACTTCTGAGACGGTCCGCCATAGTAAAATTGTGCTGTTTTGATTTTGTAAGGAAATGGATCGACAATCACGCCGTCGACCGATTCTTCATAAACAGCTTCCTCAGCGATTTTCATGCGCTTCCGCGCTTCTCTTTGTAAAAGCTCGAGTTCTCGGCTAGTCATTTGATTGCTATTTTTTGTCGCCACTTATGACCTCCAAACGAGGGTGCTGCTCTGGCAAAAATATTGCAGGGCCAACAATCTTGTCGGCGTCGCCGCCTTCCGTAATTTTCGGAGAGGTATATTCCTTCCAGAGCTTCATACAGGCAATGCGGTCCCTGATTCCAATATCAACCAGCGTGCCGTCTGCCGCTTGTGCCTGGATCCAATCAATCAAAATGTCGTTCTCGTCCTTACCAGTAATTTTGGCTCGGGCAGCCATCTTGGCCCGCATTTCTTTAACCTGCCGCACCGATAAGGGCTCTCTGCCGGGTTTTCTACCGGCACCCTCACGTTTGCCGCCCCGGTGTTCTGTTTTTGATTGATTTGCCATAGTTTTTGGTTCTACTCGTTACAAATTAGTCAGTTATAGGTCTTTGATTAGTGTTTTTTAATCAGAAATTGTGGTTCACGACGCGGTCAGCGTCAGGCCCCGCGTATAGGGATAGCCCCTCCCGTCAAGACGCTAGTCAATGTTCTAAACAAATAACCCCGGTCCAACAGTCAGGCGCCAGCATCCACACAGCCCCCATGGTCAAAGTCAATGGATTGTCTGGCGAGTATTTTCTTTCTGCTGTGCTAGGCACTCGATTCTCTCCGTGTACTGGGCATCGGCAGCCCCTTATGTCTGTTCAGGCACCAGGGACAACCATTAACTTGTGGTGGGCAGCCTTTCCAAATAGGAACGGGGCCGCAGTGGCGGCAATCGGTTGTACTTGTGTAGTGGGCTGGGCAGCTTCCCTTTTCTCGCATCTCTACAATCATTGAGAGTTCTGCAAATGCTTTTAGTTGAGCGGGATCATTCGCAATCTCATCCCAGTCTTTACCGGCCTCTTTCTGAAGTTTCTCTAGCTCCCGGATAAGGGTGGGTTTCTCCACCTTGATTCGCTCAACAAGGTCCGGTGTCAGGGCGTCTTTTGGTGAAACCACGACATCGGACCCGTTCGGCCTGACTTTGATTCCTCGCTCGGAGAATTCGGAAATCAGTGCTAATGCGCTCATATATTGACCTCCTGATTACGAAGACCGCCAAGACCGCCACGTTCCAAAACGGGGGCATCTTCGCGGCCTTCGGGGCGGACTTCGGGTATTTCGTCTGTTTTCTGGAAGATGTCGTTCGGGTGCCACCACAGCCACGGTCCGTGCATACCGTCCTTTTTGGACTTCACTCGGCAGCTCGCTTTCGCACGTTCCACTGTTCGCCAGCTGAATCCAGCTTCCGCTGCCAGCTTTTTTACATCATTTGAAGGTATTGGCTTTCCGATCAGCAGGTCAGTCAACCAATCCTCGACTTCGCTTCGCGCCCATTGCTCGTCATTGGACTCGTTGCTGAGCGCCTCATTGATGTCGATTTCGACCGGATTGGATTCCCACATCACCACCGGTGCGTCGTTATCGGCTGTCTCGACCGTGTACGCTATGCCTGAGTGGTCGTTCCCAAGGTTATTCTTGACGGGAAGCATGAGTCGACGGGCTGGATCATCCTTGTCTTTGGTGACCGCCCAGGCAGTTCTCGCGGCTGCCGTGAACGCGATGCTTCCAACAGATCGATACATCGCCAGTCCACTTCCTTTGTTGAGGTGGGTGACGATGACGACTGCGACGTTAAATCGCTCAGCAAGGTCCGACAACGGAGAGAGCAGGGCGCGAACGTCGGCGTTCTTATGGCTGTCCGTACCACCCAGATAGGCCGACACTGGATCAATCTGAATAAGAGCTACGTCACCTAACTTTTCAACGACTGCCGCGAGACGTTCAACATCCAACGCCAGGTTGAAGCTACGATTAATTGTTTCACCATCCTCCGTGGTTTCCTGCACCATTTGAATGGCGTGAACCTTCGAGCAGTTTGCTCCGGCTGCATCTAATCTGGGACGAATCGTATCGGCGATTGCATCCTCGTCAGAAAGGAGAATCACCGAACCGACTGGGGCGTTCCCACCACCGACCGGCCATCGGGCACCGTTACTAACAGCTGAAGCCAGGGCAACCGTTATGAGGCTTTTCCCAAGACCGGGATCACCGGATATCAGGGTTAGCTTTCCTCTGGCGATTTTCTCAGGCCAAAGCCAACTGATCGGCTTTGGTTCAACGTCGGCAATGCAGACAGTCTGCAGAGTAGTGCCGGCGCGCTGGATCGGTATCTTTCGGATTACGGGATCATGCTGCGACATCGAGCACCTCCGCGTCATAAAAGACCCTAGGATCGGATCCGTGCATATCAAAAGAAGAGAGGGTCTCTCGAATCGCAACAACTGATCTTGCACCCGCTCGGAGTAGAGCCTGAGCCATGCTGTCGAGTCGCTCGTCGTTGTATGTGCCGCGCTCGTGTATCAAGGCGGGCTTCCCGTCTGAAGGCCAGCCAAAGTCATCTGGGTTGGCGTCATCAGGTAGCACTAGAATCGGGCAGTGATGCTTTTTTTGAAAACCCCAAGCACCTGGACCGATAGCGACACGGACACCGCTCGATGGTACTGGGTTGAATTGCTTTCCGAATGGAGGAAGGGGATTTGTCATTGTGGTTAAACCTCTGTCGCGCGCGCGGCTGTCTTAACCACTTCAAGCCCATGACTTGTGAGTGACCAGCCTCGGCCGGTTTGGCACAGAAGGTTGCGCTCGCCAAGGCGCTTTAGTGCCCGTGTAACCGTCACAGAACCCTTGTTGTATTCCCGAATGCCGATCTTGTTGCGGCAAAAGATTTGCCCATACACGGGACGTGAATCATGTACGTATCGTGCCGTTCCAGGGTGTGCGCGCTTATACGGTTCCCAATGTCGATACCAACCGCAGTCTGGCGACCATCTTGAATACGATTCTTCGACCGGCCACCCAAGAATCTGCGCCTTAACGTCCGCGTTGCATACATCAGAATAATCCTTACCGTGCCATCGCAGTGCAACCTCGAGAATCTCTTTTTGAAGTTCAGATAATTTCGTTGACCGAAATGGTCGGCTGTTCGCGTCCTCAAGCCTGCTTTGCTTCTTCGCGGCCGCGTTGATGTGCATGTCTTCCATCATCTGGCTAAAACTGTCCGACGCGTCGTCTTCGTTTAGCTGATGCTGCTCTTCCTCAAACTGGTTAAATAAGACCAGCCGACTATCATTATTTAGCCGGTTCTCTGTGGTC
>JAPUIP010000311.1 GCA_027296925.1 Candidatus Poribacteria bacterium
CGTTGATTACCTCCATCGCACAGTGAGAAAAATTCTGATACAGGGCAACCGCATCGCAGAGAATTCGACTGCACGGCAGTTGCACAAATTGCGTATCGAGGCGAAACGTCTTCGTTACTTACTCGATTTCTTTAGCGCCGAAAACTCGGAAAAATGGGCCGGGCTAATAACGGCAACCCGCGAGCTGCAAGATCTGCTTGGGAAGCATCAGGACGCAATCATGGTGCGTGAGAGACTTACGGATTACGCGAATTTGAACCAGCCCCAATATGCTAGCCCGGACTTCCTCATTGCGATTGGACGACTCATGCGACACGAGGAAGACCGCGCTATCGAATGCCGCCGTAGATTTCCGGAGATTTGGGCCCGATTCAGGATTAGCGTCGGCTAGATCAAGGTTGAAAGCTCACTAGGTCGGTCCGCCCCTGGCCACCACGTCCTTAACGGACTTACGTCATTGAAGGTCTCTCTTTCGAAAACCCTTGCGGGAGTTTCGCGGGGACCTGGCTCACGCTGAGTGACCGCAAAACCACCAGTATGACTATTAAAGCACCCGGATGTGTCTCTGGATGGGGGCTCGTGCTTCCCCGATCGGTTCCGGCTCCAAGGCCAAAGACGTCGCCCACAAGAAAACAATCGAATGTCCGGCGAAAACAGGACGCTTGGTTTATGATGCATATCCATTGCTGTTTAGCAGAATGCACGTGATGGAAACCTTGGGGTATCAAGCCACAGCGGGTAGCGGCTTTTCGCAGCCCGATTGAGCCACCGGTACGAGACCAACATGCGTTTCTACGCTGACCTCCACATCCACTCCAAATATTCTCGGGCAACCAGCAAAAATTCCGATCTCGAAAACCTGGCCTTTTGGGGACAAAAGAAAGGAATCTCGGTCATTGGCACCGGGGACTTTACCCATCCTGCATGGATCAGCGAGATCAAAGAGAAACTCGTTCCGGCAGAGCCCGGGTTGTTTCGATTGAAAGACGAAATTGATAAAGAGGTTGGCGCCAGACTACCGGCGAGCTGTCGTGGCACCACTCGTTTCATGCTGTCGGTTGAAATTTCCACCATTTACAAAAAAGGCGAGAAAACCCGAAAGATTCATCACCTGATCTACGCACCCACCATTGAGCAGGTGGAGAGCATTACCGGCAAACTCGCCAAGATCGGTAATATCCGCTCCGACGGACGGCCGATACTGGGTCTGGACTCTCGTCATTTGCTGGAAATTGTGCTGGAGACCGGCGAGGACTGCTATTTGGTGCCCGCACATATTTGGACGCCCTGGTTTGCAGTGCTGGGATCCAAATCGGGATTTGATTCAATCGGCGCATGTTACGGCGATTTGGCGGAGCATATTTTTGCAGTGGAGACGGGTCTTTCCTCGGATCCGAAGATGAACTGGCGGGTGTCGGATTTGGATCGGTATCGTTTGGTATCCAACTCCGATGCTCATTCGCCACCGAAGCTGGGCCGTGAAGCCTGTGTGTTTGAAACCGACCTTGATTACTTTGCCATGCGCCGCGCCCTTGAGACGGGTCAAGGCTACAGGGGCACCGTGGAATTCTTTCCAGAGGAAGGCAAGTACCATTTGGATGGTCATCGGAAATGCGGCGTGCGTCTGTCTCCTGCGGAAAGCCGGGCGCATAATGGCCTGTGCCCGGTCTGCAGAAAACCGCTGACCTTGGGTGTGCTGTACCGGGTCGAGGAACTCGCAGATCGCGCGGAAAACGGCAAGCCGGAGGATACGGATGAGTTCGTCAGCTTGGTGCCCCTGCCCGAGATGATTTCCGAAACGGAACAGGTCGGCGTCGCGAGCAAGACGGTCGCCAAGGAATACGACAGTCTGCTGACCAAGTTGGGTTCCGAACTCAGCATACTCATCGATGTCCCGGTGGAAGAGATTCAAAGCTCGGCGCCCTCGTCATTGATTCCGGAGGCGATTTCACGCATGCGCGCGGGCGACGTGGTACGCGAGCCGGGCTTTGATGGAGAATACGGAAAAATCAGCCTTTTCCGCGAGCAAGAACTCAGACGCGGCAGCGCAACCGGCTGGCTGTTCGCCGCAGACGATACCTCGAACGGTGTAGGGGCGCCGGCAACCGAAGATTCGAACGTTTCCAGCACGATACAACCGGCCGCAACGCCAAGCGCCGTCGCCGATGTCCTAGAGCTGCGTCCGGCAGCACCAGGATCCGGGTTGCTGTTCCGGCGATCGACGTCTACCAGTTCTGAGCTGGATCCCGATCAGCGGCGGGCGCTTGACATCACTCGCGGCCCGCTCCTGATTACCGCCGGCCCTGGATCGGGCAAAACGCGGGTGTTGACCCATCGCATAGCGCACTTGATTACGGAATACGGGATTCCGCCCGAACGATGTCTCGCCATTACTTTCACCCGCCGCGCGGCCGAAGAAATGCGGGACCGGCTTGAAACCCTGTTGCCACGCCGCTACGACCGCGTCCCGGTGATGACATTCCACTCATTGGGACTCAGGATTCTCGAAGAAAACCGTGTCGCCGCCGGGTTGCCCCGGGGCTTCCGAGTGGGCAGTGATGCCGAAAGACGGGCGTTGTTGATGGACCGGCTGAACATGTCGGGGCGCAAGGCACGAAGTACTCTGAGGGAAATCTCACGTCTGAAACGACAACGATTGGACACGTCTGCCGGCAGTGACGTATCCCAGGCTTATTCATTATTGGAGCGGGAGAGGGAATTCCACGGCGTGCTCGACTACGACGATTTAATGATTTTGCCCCTCGAGCTGTTGCAGAAGGATTTCGGACTTACCGCGGTGTATCGACAACGCTACGAGTGGGTCTCTGTTGACGAATATCAGGATATCGACGAACTCCAATACGGGTTGCTCAGCCAGCTGGTACCTAAGGACGGCAACATCTGCGCGATCGGCGATCCCGACCAGGCGATCTATGCATTCCGTGGCGCAGACGTCGGGTTCTTCCTCCGCTTTGAGCGTGATTTTCCCGGCGCTCAACGCATCCAGCTCAGGGTCAACTATCGTTCGGGGCGATCCATCGTAGCGGCGGCGATGCAGATGATCGGGCCCTCCACGCTGGTCGAAGACCGGGATATTCGAGCGCTACTTGAAGACACCGGCAAAGTCGTTATTCATCAAGCTGCCACTGATAAGGCGGAAGCGGAATCCGTAGTACACAATATCGAGCAGATGATGGGGGGCCTGTCTTTCTTTTCGTTGGATAGCGACCGCAGCGACGGGGCGGTAGAGAACGATTACACGTTCTCCGATTTTGCTGTGTTGTATCGTACTGAAGCCCAGGCCGATGTGCTCGAGGAAGCTTTTTCGCGTTCGGGAATGCCTTTTCAGCGACACGGCCACAACTGCTTGAGCGATCTTCCCAGGGTCCAGACTCTGCTGAAGACTATGACTACAATGGGAGAACAGCCCACCGTGACAGACCGTCTTCGGGAAGCGGAAGCACAAATCAGACTCTTGGAGCATCAAGGAGCAGACGATGGTTTTGATTCGGTCATGGAAAGACTTCGGGTTCTCGCCCAACGATGTGAAAACCGGTGGCAACAGTTTTTGTCCGAGATTCACCTCGCTCAAGGAATCGATGTATGGGATGAGCGCGCCGACCGATGTTCGCTGCTAACCCTTCATGCAGCCAAGGGCCTGGAGTTTCGCGTCGTGTTCGTGGTTGGTTGCGAAGACGGTGTTCTGCCGCTGAAATGGCGGGGCGAAATCAATGAAGCGGAAATGGCGGAAGAACGACGCCTGTTCTATGTCGGCATGACACGCGCCCGAGAACGTTTATTCTTAATGCACACACGAAAGCGACGATGGCACGGTCGGATACAAGAACAACATCCTTCACCTTTTCTCAAAGACATTGAAGACAGGTTGTTGGAGATAACAAAGCACAGCTTCGGCAGCAAGCGGGTAGCCAAGAGCCCTCAGCTCGACCTGCTTTAGGTTTAGTTGAAAACTACTAGTTCGACCACATGGCTTCATCAAGTTCAGCGATGTAGCGTTCTTTTTCTTTTTCGCTTAGGAAACTTGCGGTAAAGGCATTTTTTGCCAAGATATAGATATCGTCGGCGTTCAAGTCCAAGGCTTCTGTGCTGCGCAGAAAATTTTCGCCTATGTAACCCCCAAAATAAGCCGGATCATCGGAATTAATGGTGGCACAAAGTCCAGCTTCCAAAAGCCCTTTGAGATTGTGCTCTTCCAGAGTATCGACGACACATAGCTTAAGATTGGACAACGGGCAGACCGTCAGAGGTATTTGCTCTTTCGCCAATCGCTTTACCAAGGCCGGATCTTCTAAACACCGTACGCCGTGATCTATTCGCTTAACCTTAAGTAAGTCTAGGGCTTCCCAGATATATGCCGGAGGGCCTTCTTCCCCTGCGTGGGCAACCGTTAAAAAGCCTTCGTCTCGGGCCCGGTCGAAGACGTCAACGAATTTGGACGGCGGGTGGCCAACTTCGGAGGAGTCCAAGCCGACCCCGTGAATCCGGGTCTTGTAGGGTAATGCTTCCTCCAGTGTTGCCATGGCATCGCTCGCGCTGAGATGTCGAAGGAAACACATGATCAGCCTAAACGTGATGCCTAATTTGGATTCTCCATCCCGCAAAGCACCGTATATGCCATCAATCAAAGTAGCAAAACTAACATCCCGGTCGGTATGGGTTTGCGGATCAAAGAAGATTTCCACGTGGCGAACATTATCTTGGGCGGCGCGCTCGAGATAGGCCCATGTCAGGTCGTAAAAGTCCTGCTCCGTCCTCAGTACCTGCGCGCCTGCGTAATAAATATCTAAAAAAGATTGTAGATTGGAAAAATCATAGGCGCGGCGAATGTCATCGAC
>JAPUIP010000312.1 GCA_027296925.1 Candidatus Poribacteria bacterium
TCCCGAGCTTCGAGGGAGGGTATGAAATGCCCGCTAGGGTACTTGTCCTGCCTGTCGCGCCTGTGCCGCCTGTGCCGAGCTTCGAGGTGAACTTTGAGGGGGAGCTTCGAAGGATGCCCGTGGTGCTCGGCACAAGTTTTCACATTCTAGGGCTGGAATCCGCAATCCGAATTCTTAAATTTAGTTAAGCAAGATGGAACTCCTTCTGTTAGAATCAAAAGCGTCGGAAAAATACCACCACCAACAGAAGGGAGTTCCCATGGATATTATAACACTGTTCATTTTTCCTGTGGTTTTACCCCAGGCTATAGCGCATGCGCACTTTCCTCAAACTACCGTCTCCAGGCGAGCCACCGAGTAAAAAGAGTCTTAATAAATGGCGTCAGTCGCGTACGGTTATATGCATCAGCCACATGTTTGATTGCTTCGGCTTGGGTGGGATAGGAGTGGATGACGGTCGCAATCGTCCCAAGCCCTAGATTGCCCACCATCGCCAGAGTGATTTCACTAATCATCTCCCCCGCATGGCGAGCGACAATGGTCGCACCCAGAATCTTATCTGTGCCCTTCCTGGCGAGCACCTTGACAAACCCCTCTTCCTCTCCGTCTGCAATCGCTCGATCAACTTCACGCAAAGGTTTGAAGAAGACATCCAGCGGGATTTTCTGCTCTTGGGCATCGTGTTCGGACAAACCGACATGGGCAATTTCTGGATCTGTGTAGGTACACCAGGGAATGGTCAGTGTACTCAGCTTCTTACGCCCCAGAAAGAGGGCGTTTTGGATAACGATGCGTGCGGCAGCGTCGGCGGCGTGCGTGAATTTGTAACGCATACAAATGTCGCCAGCGGCATAAATGCGGGGATTTGTGGTCTGTAGGCGGTCATTTACGATCACCCCGTTTCTATTGTCATACTCCACACCAACAACCTCAAGATTCAATCCTTCCACATTAGGCACACGCCCCGCTCCCGCGAGAATTTCGTCTACGATAACTTCACCTTCTTGCCCTTTGGAAGCAAACTGAATCTGCTTGCCCTTATCCGTCGGCATAACTTGTTTTAGGTCAGATTCTAGTACCATCTGGATGCCCTCACGAATGAAAGTCTGCTGTAAGATTTCCGCCGCATCGCTATCCTCGCGATTCAGCACATGCCGATGCCTATGGAACAGCACCACCTCACAGCCCAAACGCTGAAATGCCTGGGCTAATTCGCACCCGATCGGGCCGCCACCGATGACAGCCAGGCGGCGTGGGCGTTGGGTGAGGGAGAAGACCGTCTCATTGGTCAGAAAACCGGCTTCTGCGAGTCCCTCAATGGGCGGGTGAACCGCGTGTGTCCCAGTAGCGACGACCGCTTTTTTAAAGCGCAAAGTCTTTCCCGCCACCTCGACGGTATCGCGTCCTGAAAAGTGGGCTTCTCCCATGAACACATCCACGCCGAGTTTTTGGAAGCGCGCTGCCGAATCCTGAAAGCTGATTTGCGCCCGCAAACGCCGCATCCGTTCCATGACAGCGGGGAAATCGACCGTATAGCCTTCGGGAACACGTACACCGAAGAGATGCGCATCGCGGACATCAGCGAAGACACGTGAAGCACGAATCACAGACTTTGAGGGGACACAACCCGCGTTCAAACAGTCACCACCCATCAGGTGTCGTTCCACAAGCGCCACCTTGGCGCCAAGCCCCACGGCACCCGCAGCGGTGACCAACCCGGCGGTTCCCGCTCCGATGACCACAAGGTTATAACGGGGTGCAGGTTCTGGGTTCTTCCAGTCCGGTGGATGCACATTGGAAACAAGAGTCATATTGTGTTCATCATTTGGTAGAACAGATGGTGTTTGATTCATGGGACTGTCATCCTTTTCTGCAAGATGATTCATCTCAAATTCTTCGCAGGAATACAAGTTGTCTCTATTAACCGTTGATGCCATACGCCCTCATCCGCTTATACAACGTTGTGCGACCCATGCCTAACAAGCGTGCGGCTTTCGCCTTGTTCCCGTTCACATCTTTCAAGGCTTGGAGAATCATCGACTTCTCTTCCTCTAGACATAACGGTTCAGCTTCCGATTTTTGAATCAAGCCTAATGTTTCCCCCTCGCTCAACTCTTTAGGAAGATCGGCGAGATAAATTTGCTCCCGTTGACACCGCACAAAGGCATACTCGATAGCATTCTCCAACTCTCGCACATTGCCCGGCCAGTCGTAGTCAAGCATGGCGGCTAAAGCCGCATCGGTCACGCCCGCTATCGGTTTGCCCGTCGTGGCGCGGAATTTCTCAAGAAAATGATTCACCAGCAGGGGAATATCTTCCTTTCGCTCTCGCAGCGACGGCAGCGTGATTGGTACCACTCGCAATCGATAATAGAGGTCTTCGCGGAAAGCCCCTTCCCTGACTAACTGCCTCAAACTTTTGTTGGTTGCTGCAATGATGTGGACATCGACACGAATCGTCTTTCGGCCCCCGACTCGCTCAAACTCCCGCTCTTGAACCACGCGCAAGAGCTTCAGTTGCACCAACGGGCTAATGTCCCCGACCTCATCGAGGAAAATCGTCCCGCCATCCGCCGCCTCAAATCGCCCCATCTTGCCCGCAACGGCTCCCGTGAACGCCCCTCGGACATGCCCAAACAGCTCGCTCTCCAAAAGGGTTTCGGGCAATGCCGAACAGTTCACGGGAATAAAGGGGTGATCGGCGCGTGGGCTGTTGTAATGGATGGCATGCGCCACTAATTCCTTGCCGGTGCCGCTTTCGCCTTCGATCAGCACCGATGCCGTGCTTAAAGCGGTCTGCTCGATCAGTTGATAGATCTCCTGCATCGGTTTGCTTTTGCCAATCAGTCGGTGAAAGCGATACCTTCCTTTTAACTGTTCTTTCAACTGCTCGATCTCTGAGACGTCTTTGAAAATCATGACCACTCCAATCTGAACTCCCACATCATCCACCATGGGGTGCAGATTTAACAGGAGCGTCCGTTGCTCTCCGTGAATCGGCTGCAACTGCACACTCACGTCCTCAATCCGTTGGGGCGCCTTAAAAACCTTCTCCATCAGCGGTTGGAGATCGACCGCTTTTGTCTTAAAAATGTCGGTGTAGAGATGCCCAACCGCTTCCTGTTGCCCAAATCCTGTCATCTGGGCGGCGGCTCGATTCAGGCTCGTAATTCGCAGTGACTCATCGAGCGAAATGATGCCATCGGAAACACTGTGAAAGATTGCCTCAAGTTTCAGCCTTCGCTCTAAGCAGGTTTCATCGGGGCTTAGGCGCACGAAATTTTGCATTATGTCTGCCTCCTTCCCTTAGATCTCAAAACGCGAGAACCGCTCTAATTTGTTCAAAACTTAAACTGTCCCCTGTTTTAGCGCAAGTCGCAATGATTGGATTCGCGCATTTGGGATACGAAAAATTACACTTTGCGATTTTTCGTAGTAGAATTTTACGAATTATAGTAGGACAGGTGTCCCAAGTCAAGCAAAAAATCCGTTGGTGTAGATGCCCTTACTGTTTCCGCCAGGACTACACAGTTGGCACAAGGGTTGCGCAAAAGGGGATAGCCGTGCTCGTCCGAGAATCGGGATTGAGGCCCAATTAACGATTGGGATGAGTGTTTTTGTGCGCCCCGATTAACGATCGGGGCAGTCTTCCAACCGACAATCACCGATTGTCAAACCATTTGAATCACACAACAACCGTCCGGACATGTCGGACAAAACTATTTGGGAGAAAACTCATCATGTTGAAGCGAAGTTTGACCATCGCCGTGAGCTTATTGCTCATCACACTTGCTTTTAACCCCGTGGCAGACGCCGAGATCGGCTACGTCAAGCTACATTTGAATGCGTTTCTCTGT
>JAPUIP010000313.1 GCA_027296925.1 Candidatus Poribacteria bacterium
CAGTTTGTTCGCGCGTTCGTTTAATTCTCGATAGCTAAAATGCTGGCCACCAAAGACCACCGCCGGGAGTTCCGGTGTTTGACGCACCTGTTGTTCAACCAACCCATGGAGAGTCCCTGAAGGGTAGACGGTTTCGGTCCGATTCCATTCCTGCAGGACTTTACGGCGTTCTGTCCCCGTCAAAAGAGGGAGATTCGACAGGCGCGTTTCCGGATTTCGGGCTGCCTCCTCAAGGAGGGTCTGATAGTGACAGGCCATTTGAACAATCCTTTCACTCTCGAAGAGTTCGGTACTGTACTCGATGTCTATTCGAATGTCATCACCTGTGTCAGTGATATTCAGGGTTAGATCGAACATTGAGAGTCCGTTTTGAGCCACGATCGACTCAACGATAAGGCCGTCGAGACCTATCGCTTGTGGCGTGTCACTGAACTCCCGCCAATTCATCATTACTTGAAAGATCGGAGCGTAACTCAAACTACGGGCAGTTTGCAGCTCGTTCACTATCTGATCAAACGATGCGTAGCGATTATCATACGCAGCCACCCCTGACTCTCCAGCTGAGGCAAGGAGCTCACGGAAGCTCATGTCCCCCGATAGCTTACTCCTCATCACGTGGGTTTCTAGAAGAAATCCGATAACCGACTGCAATTCACTTCGGTCCCGCACCGCAATCGGCAGCCCGATGAGAATGTCATCTTGACCAGAATAACGATAGAGCAGCGTGCTTAATGCGGCCGAAAACATGTTGAACAAGCTTGTTCTCTCGCGTCTTGCTCCCTGGCGAATTACATCCGAGATCGCGGAGTTGATTATGTACCGTTGTGTAGCACCTCGAAAGGAGCGAATTTGAGGGCGGGGCCGGTCCGCCGGAAGGTCCAATTTTTCCGGAGCGCCTCTAAGTTCTTCTTTCCAAAATGACAGCGCATTTTCTACGTCATTGCGGCTCAATGGTTGCTGGTCCCAGGATGCAAAGTCCCCAAACTGAAGAGGTACTTTTGGCATTCGAGGAATTTGGCTGTCGCAGAAATCTCGATACAAAGTAGACAGTTCCCGCCAAAATACACCTACCGACGCGGAATCACAGATGATGTGATGAAACATGAGCAGAAGAATTTGCTCCTCGCTATCCAGCCGAATCAAGGTCACGCGAAATCCTGTCTCCTTATCCAGTTGATAGGGGCGGGATGGTTCGTCCTGGAGAATCCTGTCCACCCGAGTATGTTTGTCGGCGTCCGTCAAATCCCGCAGGTCCATTTTCTTCAATTCCATCGGCCAGGTCTGATGAACGACTGCCGTGTACTGCCCCTCCGAATAATCGAAGGTGGTACGCAGGTTCTCATGTCGTTCGATAAGCGCTTCGAACGCCTGCTCCAAAGCGCCTGCATTTAATTTTCCTCGCAACCGCATGGCCTCTACGAGGTTGAGGACCTCTACTTCCGTACTCATTTGCTCAAAGATGAACATGCGAGTTTGTCCTCTACTGACTGGGTAGGTAGAACCAGGTGTGCGTTTCGGAATGGTTAAGGAAGGGGACTTGCTGCTGACCTCCTTTTCGCCCAACTTTTTCACCGTTGTATCGAGAGTTGGGTTCTTATCTGTACGCCTATCGGTTTTTTTTGCGTTTGTTCTGGGCTCATCAAGTTCATCTGCCATCCGCTGCCGAATCAGCGCTGCTAGACAAGTGATCGTGGCATTACTAAAAAACTCGGAAAGCAAGACCATCACCGAGTGCTTCTCACGCAGCTGCGCCAGCGATTGAATCGCTAGAAGTGAATAGCCGCCTAGTGAAAAGAAGTTTTCATCATGAGGGATGTGAGTCAGCTCAAGGCTTTCCTTCCAGATATCGACCAGCATCGTTTCAATGGCTCCGGCAGAGTCACGATTCTTCACCATCGCATCCTTGTCGTCTGCAGTTGACAAAATGGATGGAAGCGATGTCTCGGCAGCAATCAACTGCGCTTGATCGGCCAGTCGATGACGTTGAACTTTACCCGAGGCGTCTTGCGGAAGACTGTCCAGAAATATGATCCTACGGGGAGTTTTGAGATGCCCCAAATGTTTCCCGCAGTAGGACAGAAGCGTTTTCTCATCGGCATTGGCATCAGAACGCAAGACCGCAAAACCTATCACGTCCTCTCCCAAATGATGATCCTCGACACCTACAGCCGCCGCGTGCAGCACATCCGGATGCGATTCAAGGACTTCATCAATTTCCCGCGGCGCGATGTTAACACCTGCTTTGATGATAATCTCCTTTGAACGGCCGATCATGAAGAAATAGCCGTCCTGATCACGGTATGCAATGTCACCGGTGCGCATCCATCCAGCCGCATCAAATACATCCGCGTTACTCTCCTCATCATTCCAGTAACCCTCCATTAGCCCCGGCCCCCGTATCCATACATCGCCCGCCAGTCCAGCAGGTACCTCTTCTCCCGTGTCATCGACTATCCTGCCCTCAAAACCGTACATCAAACCGACTGAACCAATCTTGTTCTCTCCTGGCGGCAACGGATTGGAGAAAACATTTCCTGCTTCGCTCTGACCCATGGCCTGAAGAAGCGGCAGCCTGAAACGAGTTTGAAACTCTCGTTGCAACGTTCTTGAAAGCGGTGCCGAGGATGAACGGAGAAACCGAATCTGATGGTGGAGGGACTGAACGATTTCTTCCTGACCCAGATCCTGGTCCAGCAACTGGGCGACAATCGTAGGCACAATCGCCGACCAGGTGCACTGGGTCTCACTCAATAACTTCCAGAATCGCGCGGTCTCAAATCGTCGCGCAACTACAACCGTTCCCCCGCTGAGCAAGGTGGGCAAAAGGGTCACACAGGTGGCGTTGATATGGTGCAGTGGAAGAACAAGCAGGCTGCGGTCCGAAGCATGGAGGCCGTGAGTCATCACGCCGTTGGTGCCAAAGGCGAGTACGGATCGATGGGTGTGAATTACGCCCTTTGGACGGCCGATTGTACCCGAAGAGTAAATCAGGAGTGCATGGTCACCGGACTTCAATATCGGGAGTCGCACATCTTCCTGAGCTTCCGGCGTTTCCTCAGGACCATGCGTCTCATCCGCTACGATCACCAGGGGATTCCGCGTCAGTTGGTCCATGACCTTATTCGTGATACCGCTGGTTTTGGCTGAGGCATAAATCACCTCCGCGCCGCTGTGGTTCAGCACATCGATAAGGACCGTTTGTGGAGTTAACGGATTGATGGGCACGGCAACCAGTCCGCCATACATTGCACTCAACATCACGCTTGCCGAGTAAACCCCGTTTTCCAGTAGACATGCCACCCGATCTCCATGGCTCAAACCAAGACCATGGAGCTGGCGGGTGATTTGCTCGCTCTGTTCGCGCAGGTCCGCAAAACTAATCTGCAGCGGACCTTCCGCACTAACCAGATAGGACGCATCCCCGTGCGCTTCAGCCAAAGCATCAATGGCCTCCCGAATCGTTAATGGCGGTCCCTCCATCATCGATTCTTTGCCGGGTTCTGCCAATGAGTTGCTCAAAGCGACATTGAGTGGGCCGAGGTTAGAAGAGGAGGGGTTAAAATCGATTCCATTATATTAAATAACCGAGGTTCAAAGACGAAAACCGCGTGTATCACTGAAGGGGAGTTTTCGCGATCAGACAACTGGGATATTGCGTTCTGGTCGCACTAGTTGCAAGGAAGGGATTTTGCACGTCATTCTCGTCTCATTTTTAGAACTTGCATCTGAACTTCGGCCAACTTGCTCCAGAGATTTCAGATCAATCCTCAGCGGTCAGGAATTCGTTCGGCGTTAGCGCCCTGGGCGTAAACCGTGTCTTCCTAATGGCGCCTTTAAACCAGAAAACTTTGTTTATCCGAACTCCAAGTGAAGTGCGTCCCGGTTCGGGTGGTTTAAAGTCAATTTCTTTACCAAGTTCCATCTGGCCGTTCACGTAGTTTTTGAAAGTGCTCCCATCGACCACGATCGCCGCGTGATACCATGGCCCGACCTCGTGCGTGTCCCCGACCGCATACATCGTGTGGTTCTTGCCGCGCGTCTGAATAAAAGTATCCGAAAACCAAAGGTTATCTTCAACCAGTCGTGTTTCGAACATCACCCGTTCTTCCGTGTCACTTTCCTGCATGTGAAAAAATCGCTGCTCGGGCGGGCCATCCACATACGGCTGGAAAATCACCTCGACGGTGAACTCAGTCATGCCTGCCAGTGGATGGACATCCAGAAAGATGGCATCATCCACACCGTCGAACTCGATCGCTTTCCCATTGGGCGTCTCGATTACCTTCGGCTCGCCTTCAATGATTACCGGGTGACCGCCGATCTCTTTTAGATTGTCCAAGTCCCAGGTCACCGGCTGCTCCTTTCCGCAGGCACTCATCAGAAGACAGCCGGTCGCAATGATTATAAACACTTTAATAATTTTGGTCATGTCAGAACTTCCTTTAATCGCTCGATTCGGCGCAGGAGATTAGTATCAGATATGGATTCAAATTGAAATAAGGTATTGGTGGTTTGTTGTGGAGGTTATCTTCTCACATACCAGCCGGGCGCTAAGCTATAACGGCTTCGACAATTGAGTATCGTTGGGAGTGTTTTCTGACATATTAATTTTGTTCTGATTGAGGTTGGGCAAATCAATCTCGTTAGCCATCTTCTGACATTCTTGCCCTTTCGAAGTCGTTTGAAGTGTCAGGGTTGATTATTTGATAAACGTTACACGTCCGAAGTATTGCGGAGCGTGAAAACTGGACTTATCAGGGTCTCCGGGCGACCACTGGCTTTTTTGCTTATTGGTTTTGCCACCCAGGCGATTGAGATTCAGGCGCCATACGTCGCCAGCCTTCGGCGGTGTATTCTTGGCGACGCCAGAGAAGGCTGAAAAGGGAATCGCCACTTCCAGGATCCAACGCTGATCGAGGTCGCTGTCATCATTTAATGTTCCATCGACTGTTGTCGCAATTCGAACCTCCGGGTCCCACGCTTTTTTGCTTCCAGGTCCCTCCGGATGGTGGAATTCGAGGGACGCCGCGTTCACGTTCATCTCAACATTGAAATATTGCTCCAACTGATCCGGATCTGGTGAAGTGAAAACCTCAACACAATCGTCTTCGTAGACGGGACTGTCGCGCAAGGTATGTTCAGCCCAAATGTAAGCGTCCTCGCAAAC
>JAPUIP010000314.1 GCA_027296925.1 Candidatus Poribacteria bacterium
CTCGGATACGGATGAGGATGATGATGTGCCCATCGGCACTGTCGTTGTTCTAGGGACAGATGTGCCTGTTCCGAATGTGCTGGTAGAGGCACATGGTCAGGGTTCGGAAGATCAGTTAATTTCCGTCTCAGCCATTACGGATCAAAATGGCGAATATCGCTTTCCGAAGCGGCTTTCCGGTGATGATCTCGAATTTAGATTACTCATTCCTGATAGGCGGTTTAGGCAGCGCGTGCGACCGGAGAAGCTCGTTCTCATCAAATCTGTCGCGCCTGATGCTGTGAGTATGCCCACGCTGGAGGTTGGTGCCATCAATACGTTCGAAACGATGAATCTCATTCTGGATTTTTTAAAAGCGACTAATACGGCTAACGAGCTGCACAAAGTGATGGCAGAGGAATATCGAGAAGAACTCACGACACTCGATGCTTTCCTTGAAGCTGCAACTCAAAGCGGTTTATGGGGTGAAAGCCTGCAGCAGACACCGGAAGAATTTTACCGGCTCTTTCTTGCCGTGCGGCTTATGCTCAGCACGCGCCCTGAGGCTGAGAAGTTGACTGAAATCAGCACGGCGGCTATTAGCACGGCCTTTGCTGTTCTCATCAAGGAATTATTCAGCAAAGCGATAGAGGATCTTATCCAGGAAGGGATCCTGACCGCGGCATTTAGTATTTTTGGCAGCGAAGCAGAAGCGCAAGAGTTTGTCAGAACAACCTACATTAATAACGTTCTCGCATTTGACGAATATATCGTCCCGTTGCTCGAAAATCTAATGAACTATTTTAACATTCGCTCCGTGGGGTTACAAGATCAAACCTTTGATTTCTTGACAAAAGCCTGGGAGCTTGCCGCCGGCGTGATTACAGATGTAATATTGGCTAGAGCCGAAACCTCCGACGGGCCCTTAGGCCTGCGATCCCCGCGGGAAATGAAGGCCATACTCCAGATGGATCTCAAGGAATTCATTTTTCGTCAATATGCAAGGGCAACAGATAACCTAATTACGGAGATGGTCGCCAAGGCTGCGACGTATGCCGGCCCGGATAGTGCTGGGTCGCTGTCCTTCTCTGCGGAGCAGGTGGATCTAATCAAGTTTACGATTCGAAACGACGTTGATGCCGTCGAGAACACGACCCGTAACCTTTTAATCGCTGATCAATTCCTGCAGGATTTCAACGAGGGTCTGGGTAATTGGATTATCGTTACTACTATTGGCTCGGCAACTCTGGCAGCCCCTGTAAGTGCGCCGGTAGCCCTGACGCTTAGCCGGATCAAGAAAGTGACAGAATGGCTACAACTCGCCACAACAGGCGCGGCTGCTTTTCCGGCGCCCTTACAGCTCTTTGATGAGATGCCCAAACAGCTACGCCAGGGGATAAATGCCGCTTTCGATATGCCAACAACGACGCCGAGACCTTCTCGCCGTATGGTCGCTGGCACGAATGGAATGCATAGCCATTATTCGACGCGTCGTGCGCGCGATTTCTCAGACTACCGGGAGCAACTTCAGGCGGTTCGCGATCTGGTTGCGATGGACGACTTCGAGGCCGTCAGAGCTATCTACAACGAACAGTTTCTACCGGCAGATAGAAAGCTGAGCGAGATGCTCAAACAAGACGAAGCCCTGCTTTATGGCGCAGCCGCTACCTCGTTTATGAATCAATCGCCCGGCGCCGAAGCGCTCTATAGTGCCTTTGCCGACACCCTGATCGATTTCAGGGCCAGCCGCCTCGTGCTGCCCTGGGCGTTCGCGCTCTATGCGATCGTGGGTGAGCTGGAAGGAGGCAGTACCAACCCGGAATTTCCTGCCATCAAACAGGACCTCCTCGAGACCATCGACGTGCTGCTCGGACGATCCCAGACGCTCGAGCCGGCGTTGTCTTCATCGCTACAAGGATATGACATGCAGGGGATCATTCCCCGAACCGCAATCGTGGACAGCCTTTGGTTCAATGTTGATGGCGGGTTTTCACAGCGAATCAATAGCGTGCCTGCGGCGATAACAGTCTATGGACGTGTAAGAAATCTGGCTAGTTCTGCTCTCTCTGGACTGAACATCACATTGCAAGAAAATCGTGTGGATGGTTTGATGCTGGATGCAGGTCAGGATTCCACAATGTTGTTGCCGGAGCTCGGGCCCGCCGATAATGCGAAGGGCGGCAGCGATGAATTTACCGCCACCTGGAATCTAACATATGACGGTTCATTGTCGGAGCGAGAGGGGGTGCTATTAACGCTGGCACTGGCTGCGGATACCTCGTCTGTCTATACCGGTCTGCCCACCTCACGCATGTTAGCCTTCCTTGGGGCGGACCTGGATGAAGACGGCATGCCGGATGAATACGAAGTCACCGCTTCTCTGGATCCAAGCCGGGACGATGCATCTGAGGATCCGGATCAAGACTTTTTGACAAACGTGCAGGAATATCTGATCGGCACAATTCCAAGAGACAGCGATAGCGACGATGACGGCATTGTTGACGGGATAGAAATTGACCTCGGATCGGATCCATTAAATAACAGTTCCCCGGTAAGCGAGGGCACTGCCGCACTTATTTTGCCGGCCAACATAGAAGTAGAAGGCGACAATACAACCGGAATCCGAAGTGTCGGCATTGATTCATTGATCTTGCCAGTCAGCGTTAGCTCGGTCTCACCTGTCACATCTTTGCAGTTTACGGTCGATTACGATTCAACAATACTTGAACTTAACAATGTCACACTGGCCCCCGGCCTTTTCAGTTTTACACTCGATACGGTGAATACCAACCCCGGGTTCACCTCCTCGACCGCCGGGACAAACAAAAATCTCCTCGTGCGGCTATCCAGTTCCAATAACTCATTCACTGGAAATGGAATAGAAGTCGCGATTTTGGAACTCTCAGCTATCGCCAATATCGACACTGCTCATGTTTCCTTCGATCGTGATTCTGAACACACGTTTCTCATAGACCAGGACAACGCTCCCATTAGTATCGTTTCTTTCACCGATGCGATATTGAGCACACAACTGCCCGTCTCCGTTGAAGATCCTGAACCACAGCTGCCGATCCAGTTTGCTTTAGAGCAGAATTACCCCAACCCGTTCAACCCCAACACCACCATCCGGTATCAATTGCCCGCATCGGGGGATGTAAAACTGGAGATATTCAACGTTTTGGGGCAGCGCGTACGCACACTTGTTGATCAAGCGCAGGTTCCGGGTCATTATGCCATCAACTGGGACAGCAAGAACCACCACGGCTTGCCGGTTGCGACCGGTATGTACTTCTACCGTATCGTGGTGGGTGACTTCATCAAAACGCGGAAGATGCTGCTGCTTAAATGAGCGGGCTGCAAGCCCTGTTTAACCTTGTTCTTTGAGATAAGAATCTCCAGAAATCCTACTGGAGAAGCCACCCAGGCGTTAAGTGGCGTAATTTGCTTGGCGAAGCCCTGGGGGACAATGCCGGTGGTCTCGGATCAGTCGGGATGGTACAGGACAGACCGGTTAGCGAGCTGACGGGTTGCAACGTGAGTGAATGCTGACAGTGGCCTCGTAAAACGCAACGCACAAACATACTCCTGAGAGTACGGAAATAGAGGAAGTGACGACCCGCCATTTTTTCGGGGAAGGCGAAACGAGCAAACTTAGAGTAGGTAAACGGGATGCTCGGCTTCCCGGGGTGTAAGGCAGTGACACGTCAGTGAGAGGTAAACAGGGAACAGTCGAGACCCTCATGCATCAGATAGAGTTTTCAGCTTACCTTGCATGATGTTACCGATGGAGAAGTTCGAGCGCGCATTGAGCGAATTTATGCGACTTATGAAAAAAACATCTTACCCAAGCTCCAATATTTGCGGAAATCTGTCATACATGATGACGCGAATGAGCAAAATCTGCTGGTCGCTGTTGATAGGCCTACGAAAATAGCCGGACTCATTGATTTCGGGGAGATTCAATTCGGAACCCATATTAATGAACTCGCCATTACGCTTGCGTATGCACTGCTTGAAGAAGACGATATTGAATCCGCTGCGCGTAAAATTATTCAGGGGTACACACAAGAATTTTTGCTTGAGGCTGGCGAACCTGATGTGTTGTTAGACCTTGCGGCGATGCGTTTGGTGCAAAGCATTATTATGACATCCAACAGTGCAAAGGAATTT
>JAPUIP010000315.1 GCA_027296925.1 Candidatus Poribacteria bacterium
CTAGCTCGGAGAATCCGCGGTCCTATCCTGTCGGCCGCCCTTTCCGGCTCCTCTTTTTCGGCCGCATTTTTCCTTATAAGGGACTGGATCTTTTGCTGTCCGCCTTTCCCCGTTTGCGGTCCCAGTTCCCGGGGATGGAGCTCACGATCGCCGGCTTTGGCAGCCCCGCGTCCTCTTCGTTGGAAGGGATAGAGGGCGTCCGCGTTGACAACCGCTGGATCGCCGAGGAGCAAGTGGGAGAGTTTTTCGCCGCAGCCGACCTCGTCGTCCTCCCGTACACGGAAGCGAGCCAGTCGGGAGTGATCCCCGCCGCCTACGCGTCTGGCCTGCCGGTCGTGCCACGCCGATTGGCGGGCTTCCCGAGCAGGTGAAACCAAGTGAGACCGGCCTGCTGGCCACAGAGACCACCGTCGAAGCCGTCGCCGCCGCCGTCGCCAAGCTCATCGGCGACCCGGAGCTGTACCAGCGATGCTCCGCGGGGGCGTTACGGTATGGGAAAGAGAATCTGTCGTGGCAGGTCATCGCGGAGCGGATCTGTGACGTCGTGGCAACGGTGGCCGACACTCTCGACTATGGCCCAGGGCAAGGGTAAAGGGCGGGCTAAGGTCGCCACCGCTTAATCGACGTGACAGGCGCAGACCGTCACGCGGCTGCAACTCGCAAGCCCGGCCATTAAGTATCCTGTTAGCGACCAGAAGCCCAATCTGACGGAGGTAATTGTACTCGCCAATGCGCAGAGCGATCGTCATCAATCAAAAAATAAATCTGACCCGAACCTAGTTTTTTCATTGGCGCAATAGGAATTCCTCGTCACATAGGGTAGCCATATTCACGAAGGGGAAGTTCATAATTTCTGGCAATCCATTGGTTATCCGACCGTGTTGCATCGGATATTTTCGTCTCCCAATATGAAGGAAGCGCAATGTCAACCGGCGTATTATCATCCGTGCTCATATCAAGAATAGATCTACGATATTTTCGCTTTCGCATTATTAATATAAACTTGCTCCACATTGATCCCTGATCAATTCTTTGCAAGTTCGAAAACTGACCTCTTGTTAAACGTTTGTGAAAGTGCGCTTTGTTGACCAACTTGAGGCCCTCAGAAACATCGACTCCAAGAAAGTCTAGGATTTCACGGTGATAATGAACAGGGTTGTTAGCCAAGTTTTCAAAATTGAAAACCGCCACATTTCGTCTTCCCAGCAGATCAATTGCTGACCGGATATTCTCACCGTATGAAAAAATCGCATCCAGAGATTTTTTTTGTAACAATTTCTTCTTGAGCCATGTGTCGAAATCCATACATGCCGAGATACCCATCCACGGATGGAGGCGGCGAACAAAATGAGCCTCAACGTGTTGAAAATATTCTGAAGTAATCCAGGTCAGGGGGTTACGGATAGTTATCATGACCCGGAACGGTCCGAATACCGAATACGCCCTTTCAAGAATTTTTGCATGGCGAACAGGCTCTGGTGCCAGATTTTCCCACGAAGCAACAATAATTTTGTCGGAACCCGCTTCATAAATAATTCTCTCTCGCAGAAGCGTCTTATTTTTTTCAACGTCCAGCGGTAAATTTGGCTGAAAAATTATCGGTCTTAGGAAATCATAAATCTCGCGCGACACGCAACCTCTTCTTAGTTCATTTTTTTCATTAACCTTCTTGCCCAAATAATAGATATCAGAGTGCCTGCTGAACAGCGCACGTTGAAGTGTTGTTGTTCCAGTTTTAGGCAATCCGACATGCAAAACGAACCGTGTATCTGATGTCAAAATTATTCCCTCCGTAGGCGACGGTATTCCAATTTACCATACTGAAATTCACCTGCGACCGCTGCAATTGGTTCCCTTGCTCGGTTGTTTCAATTTACTTTGCCCTCGTACTCTGGCGAAGTCCGGGCGGTCAATATCCTTCCCTGAACCCTTGATAGAAACCACCTTGCGCCCATCAATCAAGGATCTTGGCGTCAAGGTGCTTCTCCACACTACCGACAGCCTCCTCGCCGCCGACGTTCTTCCTGTCCTCAACCTAGGGGGTCAAATATAGACGTTAATTGACGCCCGACGCCCTCAACGCGGTTTTAATCGCCTCCCAGCTCTCTTGGCGCGTGATCGGATGATAGTGATCGGCGATTTTCTTCCTAAATGTTTCACGCTCCGCCGCGCTTTCTGCCCACCTTTGGATCTGCGTATACCACCCAGCCTGATCACTTGGATCAATGGCGGGCATAAGGCCCCGTACGGCTTCCTGGAGCGCCGGCGCAGTCGACACGATGACGGGTATTCCGAAATCAAGGCACTCTGACGCGCCGAAACCCCATCCTTCGATATGGGACGGCATGACGCCGAAGAGCGCGCTCCGGTAAAGATCTATGAGTTCGATATCGCTGACAAAACCAACAAATTCCATGCACTCCGAGAGATCTGGATTGGCGCGCAGATAGGCATGCAGGCTTTCAACGCCCCACCCCCATTTCCCGGCGCACACCAGTTTTGGCAGCGCAACTCCTTCATCGCGCGCCTGCTTCCAGATCTTCGCCAGCAGAAGGTGGTTCTTGCGTATCTCGACAGTCGAGCAATACAGAACAAACGGCTGTTCAGGCTCGAAATGCAAGAGCCGATCGAGCGACTTCGCTGTTTCATGGAGCATGGATGGCAGAGGAAACTGGTCGATCCGGGCCGATGCATTGCCCACATCGGCGACGAACTGCGAGAGCATTGCGCGTGAGGTGTCCGAAGTGCAAAGCGCATGCACACCGCTGCGCACCAGCAGTGTCAGCCGTGAGACAAATCTTTGCGCCTGCGGTTGAGTTTCTACGAACTCGGGATGGAGCCAGGGAATGAGATCGTGGCAGATGAAAGCAGGATGCCCCGTCGCCAAAATGTTTTCTTTAAACCACGAGCCGAAAACCATTGGATGCGGCATCAAAACGATCCCGTTCATTGGATCGCCCTTGCTGGGCTCGGAAAGGCGGCGCCGGCGCGCCCGGTACAGGGCCCATCGATAGATGCGGTAACAACGAATCACGGTCTTGACAATGAAATCGCCCAGCTCGGTGGACCGAGCCCATCGATAGAAGGGATTTCCTCTGATTGTTTGGAAAGCGTCGCGAAGCAAATCTCGCGTATTCAGCGAGCCAACCATCTTCCGTGTCGACACGGCAGAGTTGAGTTGTGATATCTCACGATTGGTTGGGCTTCGATAGGCATCTTTCCAGCGGTCGTAAATAATGACCCGCACGCTCGGGTCCGGATCGTTGATGGCCTGCCGTGCAACAAAAAGGTCAACGCGAGCAATACCCGTCGGCGCGATAGCGTTGATCGCCAGTATGCCGGTTATATCCACATACAGATCCTGCACACCGGCCTTACCAACACGCGTGGGCGAGCCAACAACGCTTCTGCGCAACTTTGCATCGGAAATATCGCGAACAACCGGTAATGCCGCGATCTCATTGTAGGCGGTTCTCGTCCGCTCATCGAGGGTCCGGAACAGCGCCTCGTCGTAATAACGGAAAGAGTGGATGTCACGCTCTGCTAGAACACCTCT
>JAPUIP010000316.1 GCA_027296925.1 Candidatus Poribacteria bacterium
CGGAGCTCGTCGTCACCGCCTGCACCACACACCCTGTATGCGGGGTTATCTCATCAAGCATCAGCAGTGTGCCGGAGATACTGATCGCTTCATTCAACGTAAGATTTAGCGTTCGTCGCTCTCCCGCCTTCAAGGAGATGCCCAGTTCCCAATCGCCACGGTTCCCCTCTGTCGCCCAGAGATCATAAGCCCCGTCTACCGGATAAACGCTGACCTGATAGTTCCCCAAGGCGTCTGTTCCGGCAATGGCGATGTCGTCGCCGTTCTGTTGTAAACCGACATCGGCGTTGGGGATGGGATTTGCCGACGCATCGGTAATCACTCCAGAGATGACCGCACGCTCAGTGGGTAAGGGTAACGCCTGCACTGCAAACCCCCAATCTCGTAATTCTCGAGAGATTTTGACCAGACAACGATTTATCCCGGCTGAAAGGTCGCGCTCAAACCGATCGGATCTGAGAGGCAGCCTACGGTCACCGGTACTGTTATAAGCTCGTTCTCCGTTTATCCAAACTGCGACTTCATCAGTGATATCAAGACGGATTTCGACATCTTCGTTGCTTGTGTTTTGTAGAAGGCAGAACGCATAGGCGATTGCGTTTTCATGGCGGCCGATGGCGTTCGTCAGATAGACCATCGTTGTTTGGCTTTGATACCGCTTCCACGTCAGCGTTTTTCCATCCGCAGGGGTGACGGTATCGCCCTCCTTCGGATTGACGTTTGCCTCCCCACCCACATCGGCAAGGAAATCATTGTCCAGATCGCCGGGAAAGAAAGGACCCAGCACGAGCCATTCTTTGATATGCTGCCCGGAGATCGGGTGGGTTGGGACGGAGCGAAAGTTTCCCATCAATCTCAACGGTGAACTCATCCCCTTGCGCCTGTCTCCTCCAGTGAGTTTGCTTTGCTTCTTCATAAGATTCGTCCTCCTCGATATCGAGCGTCTCATAAAACGGCAGTTTCTCACCCGCGACTGGGAAAGGGAGCGGTAATGGCGGGCGAGATTTTGGTGATGTCGGCGCGTGAAGCGAAATCGGTTTTGAAATCCTCGGCAAATGTCAACGGGCGCTACAGTGTTAGCATTGTCAGCAGAACCAAAAGTGTAATCCAAAGAATTGTGCGTTGTCTCATGAATTTCTCCAGATTGAATGATTTCGGTAGCGGACTAACATGCCCAAAGCGAAACAAACAAAAACATGAGCCATCCCAGATTTTTGGTATGACTCATGTTTGTTTCCGTTAAGGTTATTATTTAAGATTGCCGAGGCTTTGACTGATGTTAAAAGAAAAGCCTCGACATCCATTAATTCAGTTCAATCACGCAAAACTCTTCTCATCGTCAAGAACCATCAAGTCAAACCATGTCTGAATATCGGTCCGACTCTCATCCAGTTTGCCGATAACCTTTGCGAGGAAGGCTTTCTGTGCATCGTTAGTAGGACCTAGCCTGGTCATCTTCTCATTGTTCTCTGCGATTTCGGCATCGGTTTTTGGACTCCGCGTTTTGAGCCAATTTTCGACATCTGTATCCGTCGGCAATCCTTTCAAAGCATCGGCGAATTCTTGTGCGGGGATGGCGAGAAACGCGAGCAGAGATTGATCTATGCCCGAATCCTCACCGTACCAATAATCCCCGAGAGAATCGCTGTTGTGGGCCCGCGACTTGTCGATCATGCGTGCTAAACTTATCATTCCTCCAACGTCCGTGTTGTACGGATTTCGTGGGGCATGTCGCGCTAAATCTACGATGCCAAAGCTGAGTTCATCATCGAGGTCTTGAAGGTCTGCCCACGTTGTGATGTCCGTTCGACTCGGATCAATCTCTTGCCGACGCGCTTCAAAGAAAGCTTTGGACGCATCGTCTGTGGGGCCTTGGCTCGCCCCAATGCGATTAAGCTCTGCGATCTCCTCCGAACTCTTGCCGCTTTTTTCGATCACCCACACACCTAATTCAATGTCGTTCGGGTTGTTGACGGCAGCCTCTTGGAAATCCTCCGCTGAAATACCTAGAAACTCCAAGATACGTTCGTCCTGTCCAGAGTCCTCGCCGTACTTGTACTCGCCAATCTTTCCGGCGCGAGACGCCCGCGCTTTATCCGCCATCCGGGCTACACCAAAGGCTCCCGCAACATCTTTGCAGTGTGGACTGCGCGGTGGTCGCTGGGTCAGGTCTTTCTGCCAAAAGTTGCCCCAATCATCCAACTCGACCGATTGAAGCACGGTTTTGACGTCTGTCCGGTGGGGCGCGTACTTGGCGATGCGGTCTTTCAAGCGCTGTTTGTATTCTGCCGTTTGGGGAAGCAGACTCAATTCTTTTTCATTAAACGCATCAATCTCCGCCGACGTTTTCCCCGATTTTTCTAGAAACCAACCGCTCAAGGTTTCATCATCGTAATCATCAGTAGCTTCGCTGAACACGTCTGCCGAAATTCCGACAAATCCTAGAATTTTGGCATCAAGCCCTGAATCTCCTCCATAGAGGTATTCACCCAGCGTTTCGTTGTTATGCGCTCTCGCTTTGTCAGTCATTCGTGCGGCACCGACAATGCCTGCAATACTCAGATTTGATGGACGACGTGGTGGTTGTCGTGTTAAATCCATTGGTTAATTCTCCTTTACGGGTTTAATTTTGTAAAACGCCTGGTGTGAGTTTTCGCAAACCCTACGAAGTTATTCCCACCAAACGTGTAAATGACCCTGTCATAGTTGTCTAGTATTGAAAAATGTTGACAAGTGTCGTATAATGATGCACAATAAAAACAAGGAGGATGGTAATGAGTGAACTCTTAACAACAAGCCAAGCCGCGAAATTCCTTGGCATCAGCACTGCAACGATTTATCGGATGGAAAAGCGACGTCTCATAGAATCGCACAAAACCCCTGGCGGGCAAAGACGCTTTCTCAAAGAAGATCTAGAGGAATATATCATACAAAGCAGGTTAATTCAAGCCCCACAAAATCCCAGTCAATATAAAAAAGCAACTCAGCTTAAAGAGCAACTGCAACTTTTCGGATTGGAGTCGTCCGCTTCGCCTTTTGAACATCAAGAAAATCAAGCGAAGATTCATGTCAGATTGCAACAGTCACGCAGAAACTTTCAGGAGGAATACGCCTTTGATAACTCAATCAAAGGATGGTTAAGTGAGTGGGAGTTTCGGAGAAAGAACACAAAAACCTACACACATGGATTTCATACTTATCCTGCCATGTTCATACCTCAAGTTGCCCGCAAGCTGTTGTTAGAATTTAGTCATTCAGGGGATACTGTAGCTGATATTTTCTGTGGTTCTGGCACAACCTTAGTTGAAGCGATGACATTGGATCGTAACTCAATTGGCATTGAACTGAATCCATTAGCCTGTCTCATTACTAGGGTTAAGACAACGCCTCTTGAGCCTCAACGGCTGGTTGAAGCCTATCAGCAAATCGCGGAGATTTATGTTAAAAATCCCACCATCCCAATTTCTTTTCCTAAAGCATCTAACATTGACTATTGGTTTTCGCCAGAGGCGATTGGTCAATTGAATGCACTAAAACAAGCAATTCTGAAGATCGATAATCCAAACTTAGTAAATTTCTTCTCTGTTGCGTTTAGCGAAATCGTTCGTAAAGTCTCATTCACAAAAAACGGTGAATTTAAGCTCGTTCGTG
>JAPUIP010000317.1 GCA_027296925.1 Candidatus Poribacteria bacterium
GGCCCGTGAGCAAATCCTCAATGTGAGCCACCATTTGCTCTGCATTCGGATTATGTAATCGCAAAATGATAATCCCGGGAATCTCGCGCTGTTCAAATACCGCCGCAAGGCGATTATGCCTTCCCCTTTTCAGCCAGTGCGCTGAGCACCTTATCCGGCGTGATCGGGAGTTCGCGGATGCGGACGCCAATCGCGTTATAGACGGCGTTGGCAATCGCTCCGGCTGTCGGGATGGTCGGCGGTTCACCGATTCCTGTGACTTTCCGACCGGTGTCGAGGGCAATAGCTTTGATCTCCGGAATCTCCATCGTTCCCGCGACTTTGTAATCCGACATGTTCGGGTTGATCATCTTGCCGGTCTGGGCATCCATAACGCGATCCTCAAGCAGCGCATAGCTCAGTCCCATGATGACGCCGCCGTTAATTTGGCTTTCGGTTGTCAAACGGTTCACGACCATACCGCAGTCCTGGACCGCCACGATCTTGATGGGCTTGACGACCCCGGTTTCTGTGTCAACTTCGACTTCAGCAAACTGTACGCCAGCGACATCGCCGATGCGGAGTTCCTCATCCCAATAGCCACCTTCGGAGATGGTCTCCATGCCGAGATGCCCCGTCGCCTCTTTCCATGAGATGGTCTTTGTTCTATCTGACGCCAGATAGAGCTTTCCACTTGCCGCTCGGAGCGCTTCTGGTTCGACTCCCCATTGCGGCGCAATGTGTTCAAAGAGCTTCTGCTTGGCGGCTATCGCTGCGGTCTTGATGACCGGGGTCACGGAGCCGATTGTCTGGCTACCACCGCTTCCACCGGAGGCTAATCCCGGTGCGGAGTCACCAATCTTCACTGTGATGTCCTGAGGCCGCAAGCCGAGCTCCTCCGCGACAATAATCGCGATGACTGTGCGGATGCCGGTGCCGAGATCTTGTGTGCCAGTCACGGCTTCGACGGTGCCGTCTGCGTGGATGGTCACGCGGGCTTGTGTGCCTTTGCCGCCCCCACCGCCCCACTGTCCACAGCCCATACCGATGCCACGCTTCTTAACGCCTCTTCCAGCGCCGGGGACTTTGTTGCGTCGGTGCCAGCCGATTTCCCGTGCGCCGAGCGTATATTCCGTTTGACGAATCTCGTTTCGACGCGGCTGGCTGTCACTATTGATGCGGCGGAATTCCAAGGCATCCATACCCAGTTGTTCCGCCAGTTCATCCATCAGCGAATCCATCCCAAACGCGCCCTGCGGATGTCCAGGCGCACGCATGGCACGTGCATTTCCCGCGTTAATCGAGACCGCGAACTTTTCCGTCCGCACATTCGGAACATGATAGACGTAAGGACCGGTAAAACCTGCACCACCGCTAATTCCGCCGGTGCCGTAGCCGCGCAGGTCGTAGGCGATTAGACGCCCATCTTTTGTTGCACCGGCACGGACATGCTGTGTCATCGACGGGCGGTTACCAGAGACAAGATGCTCATCTTTACGAGTCACCATCAACTTGACAGGCGCCTCCGCTTTCCGCGCGAGTTCTGCGGCGGCTCGCCCTTCGACGCCGGGCCCAAATTTACTCCCGAAGCCGCCGCCCATGTGCTCGGTGATGACGCGAACTTTGTCTTCAGG
Source organism: Candidatus Poribacteria bacterium (assembly GCA_027296925.1). Taxonomy (GTDB): domain Bacteria; phylum Poribacteria; class WGA-4E; order WGA-4E; family PCPOR2b; genus JAPUIP01. Next base: position 1,614 of record JAPUIP010000317.1, read on the forward strand.
CAGATTAAAATGTTGCGCCAAATCTCGACGTGTCCCGAAGACAGCCTGCGTCGAAGCCCAAACGGTTAGGTTGTCACCATCCCATGCAGCGACGTGTCCATGTGTCTCTAAAGACACGTGAGTCTGGACTGGCGCATGATACGTGGCTTCGACCACTTTCGCCGCCTCGGCAAAGCCAGCCTCGATATCACCCCGTTCATCGATCCCCGGCTTGCTCTGGTTTCCGGGCCGGTCTTCATGAAGCTGAGGTGCATCTTCCGTCATCGCCTCTTCGACATCGACAACGTAAGGCAGTTCTTCGTAGTCAAATCGAATTAGCCGAATCGCATCCTTTGCGATGTCGTCGGTTTCAGCGGCAACGGCGGCAATCTCTTGCCCTTGGTAGCGTACACGCTTGCCCGGCTCAATCAGCGGGATGGCGGCTTTAACGCCGGGCAGCGCCTCCGCTTCGCTCAGATTAATCGCCGTGATCTCTGCGTGAGTAACCGGTGAGCCCAGGATGCGACCGTAAAGCATCCCCGGTTGATTCACGTCGAAAGTGTACTTCGCCTTTCCTGTCACTTTATCCGCGCCCGACAAGCGAGGGATGCGTTGTCCAATCAGGCGCGAATCGCGCGCTTCTCCCCATGATGCCATCGTCTAACCTCCGATTTTCCGCAGCGGGTCTTTCAACTTGCGTGAAGCCGTTTTGACTGCTTCAAAGATAAACGGATACGTGCCGCAACGACAAGTGTTGCCAGCCAGCCCTTCCTTAATTTCCGCAAGGCTTGGACTTGGATTCTCATCTAACAACGATTTGGCGGCTACAACAAAGCCGGGTGTGCAGAATCCGCACATCAAGGCGTCGTGTTGGATGAACGCCTCCTGGACGGGATGTAACTTATCTCCGTTGGCAAGTCCTTCGACGGTTGTAATCTGCTTCCCCTGTGCATCAAGCGCAAGCATCATGCACGAGTAGATCACTTTTCCATCCACCTGTATCGTACACCCGCCGCACTCCCCGCGATCACAGATCGGTTTTGCGCCGGTCAGGTCAATGCGTTTTCCGCTTGTATCAATGCCGTCTCGCAAAACACTCAACAGCGTGGTCCGCGGTTCAACCTCAACTTCATACAGCCTGTTGTTGATATTGAGCTTAATTTTAGCGCGAGTGATCTCTTCGCCCATCTGGGCTTCTGCTGACTTTTCAGTACCGACAAGCACAATCGGCGCAACAGTCGCTGCAACCGCACCGGTGCCCATGCCTTTCAAGAAATCCCGCCGCGATATGGCGGTTTCCTTGCTCTGCTCTTTCTCTCTTTCCTTTGCCATGCTGTCCTCCTTTTGCGAATTCAGTCCAGCAAGTTCGCACAACAATCGGAATTTATCACACTTCCTTCTTTCCGTCAAGCGGAAAATTCGTCGCTATGAAAGGGTCACAACGGTATCGGTCTGGAACGACTTAATTGCCCCTTCGATGATCTCCTGTGCTGCAAGCCCTGCTGCACCGGAGGCATCGATCTCGTCGGGGGCGTCGCCATTGACAAGCTGCTGCATCCACGCACTGATCCGTGTTTTGAATGTATCCCCAAAAGAGTCCATGTGTCCCTCCGCCCCCGGCGGCGGGTTGTGGTACACTTCGATGTCACCGCCATGTCGCGGATAGAGCGTCAATTTCTCAAACACGCCATCGAGGAGAAACTGCCCGTTGGTGCCCGCCACCTCACAACGCTCATTCAGACGTCCGGCATCGTAACTTCCACTGAGATGCCCAATCGCCCCGTTCTTGAACTGGAGATTGATCGAAGCATTACTCCAATTCCGCCTGCCCGGCGCCCGCATCGCGAACGCATGTACCTTTTCCACCGTGCCACAGAAATACATCATCACATCGAGCGAATGCGGGTGCAGCGCACGTAGATGAAAAAACGGCGATGTCTCATTCGGATTTTCAATCCACAACGCCATGTTGATGAAAAGGAGGTCGCCGAGCTTGCCGCTCGTTACCCACTCTTTCGCTTGAATTGCCAGCGGAGTGAAGCGGTGATTGAGATTGGTCCCCAAACAGACCCCTTTCTCCTTTGCTTTGTTAACCATCTCTCTGGCACGCGCAACATCGTTTGAGAGCGGCTTTTCACACAGCACATGAAGTCCCGCCTCAAGCGCTTGCATCGTCGGTTCGAAATGGTCTCCGCCGTTTTCAAACCCACCGGTTGCCACACTGACGGCGTCCAGTTTTTCGTTGTCCAGCAGATCATCGATACTATAATACGCCTTTGCCCCAAACTTCTGTGCGGATTCGTCAGCCCGTTCTTTGACGAAATCACACACCGCTACCAATTCTGCGAGCTCGCTCTCGTGGTATACGCCGGCGTGAGTATTGCCAATCCCACGCATCCCAATAACTGCAACTCGTAATGCCATACCAACACTCCTTGTCTCTGGATTTTGCCGAGATTCTATCCGCGAATTGACGCAAATTTTTCGTAAAGAAATTCCGCGCAAATCGGCAAAATCCGCAGATAATTCAATTTTGCTCTGCGGATTATGCGAAAGGTCAGTCATCCAGTATTAAACAAAACTCATTGACGGTTGGGAACGCTCGCCAACACGCATCGTTCGGTTGCTCGTCTTGACGCAATTGCTTCCAAAGAGCGCCTCGATTTCCGAAATGACCTCGTCATCATAGGAAAGGTTGTAGCGAGAACTGGACTGTGCGATGACTTCACCATATTTGGGTGCCGTGAAACGTAGGATGAGATCATATTCACCGCGATGCTGCAAGCAGACCTGTTGGAGTTCGTGGATCTTGTCCAGATTGTCGATGTCCGCCTCTGGAATGGAGATCTCAACGGCCGAGGTCAGCCGATCAATAACCTGATCGATAGGCACGATCTCCTCCGCTTGAATCTGACGAATATCTTCCTCAATTTCATCACCATTCCCCCCGTTTTTCTTCCGACCTTCGTCGACATTCCCACGTAGCCATACGACACTGCCCTCTTCAATGGCAGACCGCGAGCCCTTGTAAGCCTCCGGAAAAACAACGACATCGATGCCCCCTTCGAGGTCTTCAATCACCAAGATCGCCATTGGATCGCCCTTCTTGGTTTTCGTCAGGCGGACCGAAGCGATTAGACCAACGACATAGACCTCCGTACCGTTCGAGTTCTCAGCAAGCGTCTGTGAGGTTGCCGTCGCGTAGTATTTCATGAGGTCCTCATACTGCTGAAGCGGATTGCCAGAAAGATAAAAACCGAGTTGCTCTTTTTCGTTCCGGAGTCTCTCATCATAAGACCATTCGGGCACCTCCGCGAGTTCGACCTGTATGATCGGGGCTTCCTCATCAGCCGCTCCGAACAGGCTCATCTGTCCTTTCTCTCGATCCTTTTGGCTGCTCTGTGCCGTTTTCAGAACCTGCTCCAGACTCGCCATGTACTGGGCGCGGTGTCCATCCAGTGAATCAAATGCTCCGGCCATAATCAGACTTTCAATGGAGCGTTTGTTGACGGCTTTTGTATCGACGCGCTCACAAAAATCTTGTAAAGACTTGAAAGAACCGTCCTTTTCACGCTCTTGAACAATCACCTCAATTGCGGTTTCGCTGACATTTTTGACCGCGGCGAGCCCAAAACGGATGTCATCTCCCACAACGGTGAAATCCGTCTCACTGCTGTTAATATCCGGTGGCAGGACTTCGATGTTCGTGTCAAGGAATTCCGACAGCTTGCGGCACTCAGCGCGGTACTTCATGATCTTGTTGCTATCCCCGGATTCGCCTGTCAGCATTGACGCCATGAACTCACGGGGATAGTGGGTCTTGAGATAAGCCATCTGATAGGAGAGAATCGCGTAAGCAACGGTATGCGAGCGGTTAAAAGCGTATCGACCAAACGGCTCAAGGTAGTCGAAAATCTCTTCAGCCACTTCCGCCTTGATGCCATTTTTTGTGGCGCCATGGATGAATTTTTCGCGCTGCATCTTGAGGACGTCCATCTTCTTTTTGCCCATCGCATCGCGGAGTACGTCTGCCTCACCAAGCGTAAATAGCGCCATGTCTCGGGCAATTTGCATCACCTGTTCTTGATAGATGCATACGCCGTAGGTATTCTTCAGCGCATTTTCGAGCGTCGGGTGAAGATAGGTCACTTTCTCAATTTTAAGTTTTCGACGAATGAAGCTGTCCATCATGCCACTGTCAAGGGGACCGGGACGGTAGAGAGCGGGAATGGGTATGAAGTCCTCAAAGGTGTTGGGTTTAATCTGCATGATGACACGGCGCATACCCGGCGAGGTTTCCAACTGAAAGAGTCCGGCAACGAGACCGTGACTGATGAGTTCATACGTCTTTTCGTCATCGAATGAAATCTCTTCAAGCGTGAGTTCAACGCCGTGATTTTCCTTAATTCGTGCGAGACAGTCGTAAACCTCGCTCAAGGTTCGCAGACCGAGGAAATCGAATTTGACCATGCCGACATCTTCAAGCATCTTGAGATCGAATTGTGTCGCGATACGGTCGTGCTTGTCCTTGAAGAGCGGGACATAATCGGTGAGCGGGCCGTTTGCCAACACAACCCCGCACGCATGGATGGAGACGTGCCGCTTCATGCCTTCAATCGATTTCGCAACGTCCATCATGTCGCGGTTTTCCGGCGCTTCGGCGACCTCCCGAAATTGTGGGACTTCCTCCAACGACTCATCAAGCGTCACACCCGGGATGGTTGGAATCAGTTGCGTCACACGTCGAACGTCTTGCACCGGCACATCGAGTGCCCGACCCACATCAGTGACAGCAGCCTTTGCAGCGAAAGTGCTGAATGTTGCCACCTGTCCGACGCATTCCGAACCGTACTTGTCTGTCAGGTAATCAATGACAATCTTGCGGTGTTCATCTCCGAAGTCGATGTCAATGTCGGGCATGCTGATACGATCAAGGTTCAGGAATCGCTCGAACATACAGTCATATTCCATTGGATTGAACGTCGTGACGCCGAGGGCCAAGAGCGCCAAACTTCCGCCTGCGGAGCCACGTGCGTTGAGCGGGAAGCCTCGCTCGCGAGCAAAGTTGACATAATCCCACACAATCAGCAGGTAGCCGGCGTAACCCGTTTTCTCGATGATGTCAAGTTCATAGTCGAGCCGCTCTTGCATCTCCGTCGAAATCTCACCGTACTTTTCTCGCAGCCCATCGTAGCAGAGCATGGCGAGGTATGAATCCGCCGTGTAACCATCGGGGACTTCGTATTTCGGCATGATGTGTTCGCCGTAATTGAGTTCGAGCCGGCAGCGATTGGCGATTTCGAGTGTATTGGTGATTGCTTCGGGCGGAAAATCTACCAGCGCTGCGTGCATTTCGTCGATGCTTTTGAAGTAGAATTGATTGAGGAAACGCATGCGATTCTCTTCACTGACGGCCCGCTTCATCTGAATACATAACAGCACATCGTGCATCCGGTGGTCTGACTTCCGAAGATAGTGACAGTCATTCGTTCCGACGATCGGCAGATTGTATTCTTGCGCAAGCTGCACCATGATCGGGTAGGCGCGTTCTTCCTCAGGGATACCGTGGTGTTGAACCTCCACATATAGGTTGTCCTTACCCATGATTTCCTGAAGCAGCAGAAAGTTCTTCACGCCCTGATCACGCTGATCCGAGGCCAGAAGAGCTGGAACAAAGCCCTGGATACATCCCGTCAAGGCAATGATCCCTTCACGGTACTCCCGTAAAATCTCCATATCGATGCGCGGCTTCGAGTAAAAACCTTCGGTGTAACCAAGCGAGACCAGCTTCATGAGATTTTTGTAGCCGGTTGCATCCTCGGAGAGCAGAGTGAGATGATACGGACTGCCTTGCGTTTTGCCGCGTTCATGGCGGCTGCCCGGCGCCACGTAAACCTCGCAGCCGACAATCGGATTGACGCCCTTGTCCTTCGCGGTTTTGTAAAAGTCCCAGGCGCCGAACATGTTGCCGTGATCGGTGAGGGCAACTGCCGGTGCACTCGTCTGGTAAGCCCAATCGACCATGTCTGCAATTCGACATGCCCCATCAAGCAAGCTATATTCGCTATGATTGTGTAGATGAACAAATGCGGATTTTGCCATACGCTATGTATCCTTAATTAATAACGAAATGGGTGAAGCGGTAAATGAGTAGAGAACTAGAAAATGCTTCGCTACCCTTTCCATTCTTGTTTCCGTCAGGTTTTTACATGCTAGAGCCAGCTTCAAAAGTTAGCACAAGCTATGATTTCTGTCAATAGGAAAGTGGCTCACTTTCGCTGAAGTTGGCGTTTCATTTGCCATTTCGAGTCGGGTTGTATTTTCCATCGATTATGCAGCCATAACCACTGCCCCGGATACTGTCGGATGTAACCTTCGAGGATTTTCAAGATGCGGGTGGTATTGACCTGTACGTCCCGTTCCAACGCGCCCGATATGTCAAGGTCAATCGGCGGCGAAATCAGTACGCGATGTCGGTCATCTGGCTGACGGACATCTAATGAGAAAACAAGCGATGCGCCGGTTTTGAGGGCAAGTGTCACCGGACCGCGGACCGTAGAAACCGGCTTGCCAAAGAAATCGACAAAGACACCCTCCCGCCCGGCATTCTGATCCGCGAAGAAACCGATAGCGTAGTTCGCTTTGATCGCGCGGAGGGTCTCCCGAACCGCCTGCTTACGAAGAATCAACTTTAAGCTCAAGTGCTCTCGGCACTTTGAAACCCATGCGTTGAGATAGCTGTTTTTCATCGGAAAGGCGATTGCCTTTGCGCGATTTGGAATCAATGCGCCATAGACGAGAGCAAGAAGTTCCCAATTGCCAAAATGAGGAATAAACACAATCACGCCCTTGCCTCGATCCAACGCTTGTATCAGATTTTCCTTTCCCTCAACCGTCACATTTTCCCAGATATTGTCGAAGTTCAGTTTGGGAAAACGGAGGAATTCGATTGCCGTTTTCCCCAAATTTAGAAAGCTGTCCCGGCAGATCCGCGCTCGCTCATCTGCCGATTTATCATGACCAAACGCAATTTGCAGGTTTTCTAAGGCGAGCCGGCGGCGTTTCGCCAGGGCAAAATAGAACAAATATCCCAGACCACTTCCCAGAATCGGGACAGATTGCCGGGGAAGCCAACAGACAAACATGGCAAGCGTACGGATGATAAAAGCGATGAGCCAATCACCAATCAAAGTTTTCTAGGAAATTGTAGGGCAATGGGATGACTGTAGAATCAGGAAGAATCTAAAAAATAAAGAAATGGACGATTAACACTTTCTCACGCACGATTCCTCATGCTTTGTTCTCAGCGGGCGAGGGAATCAGCTTTCTTTGCCAACTCAAAATCCAATGCGCTTATTCCATCCGCATCGTGGGTCATGAGATCGATTGTCACACGATTATAGACGTTAAACCACTCCGGATGATGATTCATCGATTCTGCGACCAGGGCAACGCGAGCCATGAAACCGAAGGCATCGATAAATGAGTCAAACTGAAATTGCTTGTGCAATTTGCCGTTCTCGACCGTCCATCCCGATAGCTCTCCAAGTTGAGCATCTATTTCTGCATCGGTCAATTTTTTGACTGCCATTTCACATGTCTCCTTGAGATTACGAAATTGATGATATGATATTGAGGCTTTCGCCGTTCATTTTTATGCGGTGACGAATATCTGCATTGTATTGAGATTTCTGGATAAAGTCAAGTCTAAAATCGCGCACCGCAGAAAATTCGGAAGATGAGGTGAGAATCAGCAATTCCACTCAAGGTTATTGTTGACAGACCATTGCAATTGGTGTATCATAATAGCCGCCCAAATTCCCAGGCAAGTCAAATTTGATGGACAGCTTCACATTATCACGACACTCGGTTGATAAACCACGTTGTAACTGGAGGGAGTAAATGGCAGAATTACACTTTGATTTTCGAGATGTTTTCCGAGCGGGACGCTACGGCTTTAGTGGAAAAAAAATCACGGTTCATTTTTTAGGGCTTGTTTTTGCTTATCTCATCTATGAAATACTTGTCTACGCGAGTTTGCTCATTTCAGGGGGAAGTGCTGCGAAGGACTTCTGGAATGCATATGCTCTGATGCCGGTTTGTCCCTTTGTGGATTACGTACGATTTTTTCCCATCACAATCGGCGCCATGTGGATTGGCACATTCATCCTTTTTGTCATCTTCTTCCTGACAAGTACGATGGTTTCCAAAATTACAATCCAACAACTCCGGGGCGACCACTTTTTTTCCATGAAGGATTCTCTGGGGTTTGTGAAGCAGAATTGGAAAGCGGTTTTCGGAATCCTGGTGAGCCTGATTGTCCTTGTTTTGCTGCTGGCTCTAACGCCGATTATCGTTGGTTTGCTCGGCAAGATTCCAGGGGTTGGTCGAGTCATTTTGGCGCTGGCATCGATCCTGACCCCCCTCGCTTTCTTTTTGGGATTGCTCATCGCTTATCTATTTATCATCTTGAGTATAAGTCTGTTCTTTGCCCCATCAGTGGTCGCGGCTGCGGATGCGGATACCTTTGAAACGGTGTATCAACATTTTTCGATCGTTTGGAATCAGCCATGGCGTGTTATTGTTTACGAAACCCTCTTATTCGGTCTAAAATTGATCTGTGTTCCAATCTGGGGGATTTTTTGCTTGGCGGGATTTGCCTTAGCAATGTTGCCCATCCGTTTGCTCATCCCCACGGACATGAAGATCTTTATGGGACATGTGAACGAATGGCTTGGTAGTCGGGTGCAGGTGATTGAAAAACTGGCTGAATTGCCATACATGGACAAGCTTCTCGTGTTTGACACGGTTTCCCCCGCCAGCCTTCCGGTCAGTCAGATTTCAGGGTTTGATCTCTTCTTTATCAAAGTAACGTCGATTTTGATGACGGCTTCCCTACTCTTTATCGCTGGCTTAGTAATTGCTTATCTCTTCTCGATTGCCTCTGCTGGGAATACGCTCATCTATACAATACTGCGGAGACGCACTGACGGACAAAACCTATTAGAGGTCGAGGAGGAGGAAGTTCCCGAGCTTGCTAAGCCGGAGGCAACTTCCACCCCAACGGAAGAGACGACGGAGGGAGCGGAAGAAGGTACGGAAAATCAGTCAAGCGCTGAAGAAAAATCGGAATAATGTAACCAAAATAATGCGTCAAGTGTGTGAAGTAAGCGTCAGGTCTTACTAGAGATCTCAGAATCACATTTCTCGCAATCGAAATCGGAAGGTGATGATGTTTCATGTTTCAACAAATGTTAAAGAGGGTTTTCGGCAGTAAACAAGACCGGGATGTCAAACGATTCCAAGCGACTGTGGACAGAATCAATCAGTTGGAATCTGCGATGCAGGGCTTATCCGATGCCGAGCTAAAGTCCAAAACACCGCATTTTCGTGAAAGGCTGGATGCCGGAGAATCTCTTGATGATCTGCTGCCCGAAGCGTTTGCCGCTGTGCGCGAAACAGCGGTGCGCACTTTGGAGGAACGCCATTACGATGTCCAACTCATGGGAGGCATCGTCCTCCATCAGGGCAACATTGCCGAAATGAAAACGGGTGAAGGGAAAACCCTGGCCTCTACACTCACCGTCTACCTGAATGCCTTAACTGGCAAAGGCGTTCACGTCGCAACTGTTAACGATTACCTTGCCAAGCGTGATGCAGAGTGGATGGGAAAAATCTATAATTTTCTAGGGTTGACTGTTGGATTAACGATCAGTGGTCTGCCTCATGATTTGAAACAACTTGGGTATAAATCGGATATTATTTACGGCGTGCATAGTGAATTCGGCTTTGATTACCTGTGGGATAACAAAGGACGCTCCCTTGAGGAAAAGGTACAGCGCGGTCACTACTACGCGATCGTCGATGAAGTCGATAGCGTCCTGATTGATGAAGCGCGTACACCGTTGATCATCGCCGAACCGCATGGCGAGCCAGTCGAATTGTATAAAAGGATCAACCGCGTCATTACTCAGCTTCAAAGTGGAAAACACTATGAACTCGATGAGAAAAGCAGTAAACGCGGATCGGTTGTGCTAACCGAGGAGGGGGTTGAAGAATGCGAACGTCTCCTGGGGATAGAGGATCTCTATGATCACATGAATATGAATCTGGTGCATCACGTCAACCAGGCGTTGATCGCGCACCAGCTTTACAAACGCGATGTAGACTACGTTGTGCAGAACGGAGAAGTCATCATCGTTGATGAGTTCACCGGGCGGATGCAGGAAGGCAGGCGATTTAGCGAAGGGCTGCATCAAGCCCTTGAAGCGAAAGAACATGTCCCGATTAAACAGGAAAACCAGACCGGCGCCAAGATCTCCTATCAAAACTATTTTCGCATGTACGACAAGCTAGCGGGCATGACCGGAACCGCTGAAACAGAGGCGGCAGAATTTGCGCATACTTACAGTTTAGATGTCGTTGTCATTCCCACGAACGAACCGATGATTCGGCTGGATCATCCGGATCAGATCTACAAAACGGAGGCAGCAAAGTATCAGGCGGTGATCGAGGACATCATCGAGCAGCATGAAAAGGGGCGTCCTGTGCTTGTTGGGACGATTTCGATTGAGAACTCTGAAAAGTTGGGCAAGATGCTCCGTGCCAAACGGCGCGACATTAAATATCAGGTGCTCAACGCCAAAGAACACGCCCGTGAAGCGACCATTATCGCTCAGGCTGGTATGCCTGCCGCCGTGACAATCGCGACCAATATGGCAGG
>JAPUIP010000318.1 GCA_027296925.1 Candidatus Poribacteria bacterium
GGCTGCTCATGAGACGGGCGGCGATGGGGTTCTTCCGCTCATTTGCCAGTGCATCGCCCGGCCCCAGCATGTCGGAATCGATGTAAGCCCTCATCGGTGATGCCTCTGCATCGACTTGCGAAACGCACCTCGTGCGCTCTCAACGGTGGTCTGAGGGGATTCGGTTCGGTGCCATGCCCCACAGGTTTGCTTCCAGATGTCAATCTCATAGGTCGCAGAGACCTTTTCTGCTAACGTCTGGATCGCCGTTTCAATAATCGCTTTCTTCGTCATCCCCAGCTGTTGTGCCAGCAGCCCAATGCGACGAACCACGGATTCGTCCAATCGTGTTGAGAACACCTTATCCATAAGCCCACCTCCTTCTTACGTAAGAAGTATAACGTCAGAAGAAGGAGATGCGCAAGCACGATTGTTCACAGTCTACAGTCTATTTTTATTGATACTCCCGGTAATTTAGTATATAATATAAGTGTTTTATGTCTGATTCTATTTTCGTGAGAAAGGTTGCTTTCGCGAGCGCGTGAGTAGGCGCTTCAAGCCCTTGGCTCGGTTTGAATTCTGGCAGCGTTTTAGTTAAAAACGTCTGATTATCTTAATTTTGGCAGGAAATACGAAAGATTCATAATGACTCGCTACCTTTTGTGAAAAAATTGGAGGTTCTATCATGGCAGATTTAACCCAGATTGCAGAAAATGTCATTCGAGGACAGGCTCCCAAAGTCCAAGAATTGGTCTCAAACGCACTTGCAGAGGAAGTGCCTGCGTCTGACATTCTTCATGACGGCTTGATTCAAGGTATGAGCATTGTCGGGGAGCGGTTTAAGAACAACGAATTTCACATCCCTGAAGTCTTAATCGCCGCCCGCGCGATGAAAATGGGGATGGGGCTGCTTCGTCCACACCTCGCCGATGCTGGCGTTGAACCGCTTGGTAAGGTTGCCATCGGCACGGCCAAGGGTGACCTGCACGATATCGGTAAGAACCTGGTGGCAATGATGCTAGAAGGCGCCGGCTTTGAGGTAGTCGACCTTGGGATTGATGTTTCACCGGAGCAGTTTATCGATGCGATTCAAACGCACGAGGTGCAACTCATCGGCATATCGGCACTGTTGACCACAACAATGCCGTTAATGAAAACAACCATTAATGCCATCCAAGAAGCGGGCTTGAGAGATCAGGTTAAAATTTTGATCGGTGGCGCGCCCATCACTCAGAGCTACGCGGACCAAATCGGCGCCGATGGATACGCTCGTGACGCGGCAAGTGGTGCAGACTTGGCCAAAGTGCTCATTGGGGCATCGGCTTAGGCCCGTGAATTGTGGAACATAATGCGCAAATTGTGAGTATTTGCTCAGTTTTCGTCACAGGCCTGAAAGGTTTTTGACACCCTTCAGGTCTGACGAGTTTGCAAAAATCTGCACATCAAACCTGATAGGTTTACCAAGCTTGTCAGGTCTACACAAACTGATGTTCAGGTACTTCACGTCAAGCGTGCCGTTGCATCATTGACCCATGAATTCACTTCCCAATTTCCTCATTCTTCAAAGCAGCGAACCATATCAATTCAATTATGGAACAACACGATTCACCGATACGATTGACAATACTCCCAGAAAATCAGGTTGTTGAGGTTGTCCTCCCAATCACCTTAATGGAGGTGCTTGCGGAAGCAGGAATTGCGCTCACCGCGCCCTGCGCTGCACAAGGCACCTGTGGCAAATGCCTTGTGCAGATTGAACGAGGCAAAAGTACTGAAAGCCTTTCGCCGCCAACCGGATTAGAGCTCGAATTACTCACCTCCCGTCGATTACGTGATGGATTCCGACTTGCCTGCCAGTCGCAAGTTCGTGCAGACACAACGGTTTCCATCCCACCCACCTCACGCGCCAGTGAGATGCGCATCTTACTCGGCGGTGCATCGCGGAAAGTGACGCTTGAGCCGAGCATCGTCAAACGCTTTGTACGGCTGCCACCTCAACAACTTGAGGGTGCATTTGCAGAGATTAACCTGCTCAAGGATGTACTCGATTTGCGTGCCGATCTGCGGGCGGATTATGCGATTTTACGCGAATTGCCGATCATCTTACAGCAGACGAATCGGCAATTGACCGTGAGCACCTGTGAGGATCGGATCATCGCGCTTGAGCCGGGCGATACTGCGGACGGGGTCTACGGATTAGCCCTCGATGTCGGAACAACAACCGTTGTCGGTGTGCTGATGGGCGCATGTAAAACTTGGGGGAGTCCCCCAAGTTTTACATGCGCCCCTCGGCTATCTTCCTTTCCTTGAAATAAGTGCCCGTTTAACAAGACGCCTGAATTATCGAGAACCACAAGCCATTGGAGATCGGATGTTCAATGTAAGACTCAGACTCTTGGAAGAAAGTGCATTTCTTCCATCAGTCGTTTTCGGTGCTCATGATTTTATGGCAGTTTCCGGAGGACTTGGCGGCTCCAACTACTTTAATGCACTATATCTGGCGAATGCATCTTCACCATGCGGAACGTGGAAACCCTGATGGAGTCTGGACATCGTTCAGCAAGCCAACCGTAAGGAAAGCTGGATTCTTCAACAGGACAAGCTGTCCCAAGAAGCGAATGTCGTCAGCCGAAAGGCACAGGAAAATTATAACCTGACGAATAGGGCAAAGTATCTCTTTGAGATACCCAATCGAAAGATTGCTGACGTGGGACAGGTGAGCCTAAAGGAAATGCGGTAAAAGTTGCGAGTTTACGGGAAAAGTTAGATGCAAGCAGCAGTCAACTTGCAAACGTAACCGTAAAGACGTTACCGTCAGCAATCTGAAACCGCCAATCCAATATGGCTTGCGTCGGGCGTGTGCGGGGAAACTCGCACGCACGGTCGTGAAGGGGGGAAAGTGCCGTGAGGCACCGACCTATCCTAATTAGGTATGCCATTTTTCCCAGAGGTTTCGGCCCCCGTGAAACGCTGATACGGGGGCTTTTTCGTTCCACCACATGTCGCAAAAGACAGCAATTGACAACCAAAGTTACTTCTGCTATAATGCGAGATAATTCATTCATCTGAATTCTGGGAGGACATCATGGACAGGGTACGCTATGGAATCATTGGCATCAAGGGCGTGGGGGCGAAACATATCGAACTGGCCCAGCAGCATGAAAAAGCGGAACTGACAGCGTTGGCGGATGTCGATGCATCCGCGGTCAAACAGCAATCCGAGGAACTCGGTGTGCGGGGATTCACCGATTACCGTGACATGCTCGATGCCGGGGTTGTCGATGCGGTGTCGATTGCAACGCCGCATCACCTGCACGCCATTATCGGTTTGGCATGCTTAAATGCGGGCGTGCATATTTTCACCGAGAAGCCGCTCGCCAATCGTGTTTCAGAGGCCGACACGATGATCGAGACAGCAAAAGCGAAAGGGTTGAAGCTCTGTGTGGGACACCAATACCGCACCTATCGAACCCCTCAGACAATGAAGCACTTGATCGAGACCGGGGCGATCGGGAAAATCATGCGGGTTCTTTGGACGTGGATTGAGTTTCGTGCCGAAAGCTACTACGCGCGAGACATCTGGCGTGGGACGTGGCGACATGCAGGCGGGGGTGTACTGATGAATCAAACCAGCCATGATCTCGATCTGATCTGCTGGTTGATTGGCGAGCCCGTCCAGGTCTCCGCGATGATTGGCAACCAATTCCATGAGGCTGAAATCGAGGATGTCGTCTGCGCCAGCGTGCTTTTCGCTAACGGGGCGTATGGTTCGATTCAACTGACGATTAACCAACCGCGGGGTTACAGCATCCGCCAGATCGCCGGCGACCGCGGCACGATTATGATTCCAGATGTGCAGAGCCTCGCCGCAGATCGGCCAGATCACCTCCTGCTCGGCACTCATGCAGACGCGCTATCAACGCTCGTGAGCCGGACATCGGGTATCGCTGCACAGCCGGAGACCACATGGAAAACCGTCGAGTTACTGAATGAACCCGCGGGGCATCCGGTGCTGATGGACAGTTTTATCGACGCCATCCTTAACGGCGGTGAGCCCCTTGTCAATGGAGAGAGCGCGCTTCCGGCAGTCGAGTTGATTAACGCCATCGTGCTTTCGGGGATGCAGAAGAAAACGGTTGACCTGCCCGTGGACCGGGGAGAGTATGATCAACTGTTTGAAGCGTTAAGTCGTGGCGAAATCCAGGCGCCACGGGCGAAGCGTTAGGC
>JAPUIP010000319.1 GCA_027296925.1 Candidatus Poribacteria bacterium
ATTTGGGTTGAGCATTGACCCGAACACAAGCAGCCTTGCCGGACGCGATGACCCGCAGCTCGAAGGCGTGATTAACCTCGTTGGCGTCAACCTACAGGGCACGCTCCCTCTTGGAAAGCGTTTTGGGCTCAAGCTGCAATATTATCCGCAGTTCGAAAATTATATCGGTGCGAATGGCCAACTCAATGAATTCGATGCGTTTACGGATGTCTTTTTGACCGAACTCAGCTTTCGTCCGACGCTTCAGCTTCCTGACCTGACGATATCGCATCAGCTTCAACGATTGGATCGGAAAGACGACACGTTCGACAGCCTGCAACGGCAGATCGGTTTCCGCTTCGGTAAACTGCTGGAGTACAACCTGCGCATCCTCCGTTTCGATGACGATCAGACGAACCGCGAAGATTTTCTGCTGGTCGGCGCCACAAGTCATCTGGGCCGCGCGCGGTTACAGTTGGGGATTCTCAAGGATGTGCTGGGGAAATTGGAATATTCGATCGAACGAGAGAAGTACAAGGATAACCTGAATAGCCTGGTGCTTGGCGTTGCGGACATTGAACCGGGGGAATCGCGAACGGATCTCCGACACTTCGTCTCCGCCAAGCTGATCGAAATCCCCACGAGTCGGATTGTGTTACAGCAGGAATTCAACCTGTTTTTGAACAACTCAGATATTGATTTCTACAAGTTCTCCACGCTCGAAGCAGCGGTTGGGGCGTTTTACAAAATCAACGCTGACAGTTGGGCGCGGCTCCGACTCTCGCGTCTGGATATAAATTTCGATGGACGCCAGGTGCGCGGTGTGGATGGCTTCATCGAGCCAGATGCGGCGGACCGAAACGACAATCAGATTAACCTGAATTTCCGACTCAACTGGCAGTTCAGAGATCATTTCACCCTCTTTGCGGATTATCAGCTTACGAACAACGACACGAATGAAGAAGCGGAGATCTTTGATTTTCTGAATTATACCAACAATATCGTATCACTCACCCTCCAGGCAACGTATTAACTGCGTATCCCTCCCTATAAAAACACCCATCATATCGAGCCAGCCACTTAACCCAAAATTCTCCAAAGATTCCTCTCTTTTCTGTTGACAGAAATTGACTTTTCTTTTACGGTGTATGAGGTATCCGAATTTCCAGTACAATGCAGGTATGCGACATCAATGACAACATGGGCAGAAGTGGATCTCTCCGCAATCCGATCTAACGTTCAGGCAATCAAGACACATATCCAGCGTGAGGGACGGACTTGCCCCGCGTTAATCGCCGTGATCAAGGCGGATGCTTACGGACATGGTGTAATTCCCGTCGCCCGGGTATTAAGAGAGGAAGTCGCGATGTACGCCGTCGCCACAGTTGAGGAAGGAATTGAACTGCGAGCGGCTGGCATCAAAAAGCCAATTCTTGTTCTTTTCAACGCCCTGCCGGATCAAGCGGAGCCGATTGTTTGCTGCCAACTGACCCAATCGGTATGCGAACCGACACTTTGCCAGGCTTTGTCCCGCATCGCTCAAGTTTTGGATCGCCGCGTTAAAGTGCATGTCGATGTGGATACCGGCATGAATCGCGGTGGGGTGGAGTATACGGAGGCAGTGGATTTCATCCAGTGGATGACATCCCTCGCTGGCATTGAGGTTGAAGGTATATTCACGCATTTTGCTACTGCGGATGAAGCGGATCAGCGTGACGCGCATCTGCAGTTAGAACGCTTCGAGTCCGTGCTTTCCGCCCTTTCCCACCTCAACCGGCGTCCTCCGATTGCCCACGCAGCCAACAGTGCGGCGGCGTTGACGCTCCCCAATACCTACTTTGATGCGGTTCGCCTCGGCTTGAGTTTATACGGTATCAATCCATCCCCTCAGATTGCCGGGCGGCATGTGGTGAACTTACGCCCTGCCTTAAATTGGAAGGCTCGAATCATCTGTCTGCATGATGCCGCAGCCGGGGAAGGTGTTAGCTACGGCGGCACCTACAGAACCGATGTACCAACACGGTTAGCCACTTTGCCCGTCGGTTACGCGGATGGCTATCCACGTGCACTTTCGAATCTCGGGGAAGCCCTCATCGGCGGAGTGCGCCATCCACTCGTCGGGCGGGTTTGTATGGATGGGACTGTTTTTCGGATCGATCCGTCCGCGAACGTTGCCGTCGGAGATGAAGCGGTCTTAATCGGTACCCAGGGGGATGAGGCAATTACTGTCGATCAGGTCGCCGGAAAAGCGGGGACGATTTCGTATGAAATTTTAACGGGAATCGGAAAGCGGGTCCGCCGAGTCTATGTGAATCAGAAATGAAATGAGTAAAAGGATTTGACATCAGATCCGGTGGATGATACACTGAATCACCCGAAACAATGAAAGGTAACAGGAGGTATCTCATGACGACGCAACAGGCGGTAACGCTGGAAACAACGTTAGCATCCATGTTCGATCACATCGCCAAGAAGCAGAACATTATGGCAGACCTGGAACAGATCGAGCGTTTGCATCAGGAGGTAGCACCGACTGCCTCGCCGATGTTACGCCACTATCTGGAACGTCGAAGCTACACGAAGGCCCTTGAACTGCTAAAGGAAGGTATTGTCGTCGAAGATCCGGATCGTCCCGACTGCGATCACTAACAAGAATGAGAAATAGAGATGAAGCGGTCTGATTGTCAGCCTTCCGGTGCAGGTCGCCCAATCTCAGCAGATGCAGACAAGACACGGCTGGTGCTCACGGAATTTTGGGGTTGACATTATATCTTGTCGGGTGATATAGTTTATCGAAATGATGAACATTGGCAACGGCTTGATTCAAGCTGGGGAAATCCGATAAACCCGATTCGCTTCTGAAATGTACCATGCAACCCGTTGATTTAACAACCCCTCTTTTTTATCGTTTTCTTGGATTTGATCGGGACGGCTTCATTGATGCTGCGAACCGTGCAAAGCAGCGATCTCGTCAGTTACAGAACAAGCCAAAAACGGATCTGCATCCGCCGGAGGCACAGCGCAGAGCAGTTCATGTCCGTCAGAACCCTGCACAGATTCCGTTGGTTAGTACGTCCCTATCCGTCCCTCGCTCCATCCGCTCACCACAATCGCCTACGGAACAACAGTTAACACCACCCCTTCCCAATTATCAACAATTTACTCCCTCCTTCGTCGGATTCAGACAGACACCCATCGATATCTATGCATAAGCCCCATCTGAAAAAATATCTCAAAGTGTCCAAAGTCCCGATAAATTGTGAATTGAAACCGTCAATTTGAAGAAAGAGGCATTCAAATGGCAAGAATAGATGGGCGCGCGCCAGATCGGATGCGCCCGACCACTCTCACCCGAAATTACATCAAACAGCCAGAGGGCTCTGTCTTGATTGTTGTCGGCGACACAAAAGTGATTTGTACCGCGTCGATCGATGATAGACAACCGCGCTTCATGCGTGAGCAGCGCATCCGCAACAGAGGCTGGGTCACCGCTGAATATTCGATGCTACCGCGCTCGACCACCGAACGGATGCAACGTGAAGCGACCCGCGGCTCCCTTGGCGGAAGAACCCAGGAGATCCAGCGGCTAATCGGCAGGTCTTTGCGGGCGATTATGGACCTCAAGGCACTTGGTGAGCGCACGATCTGGATGGACTGCGACGTTATTCAGGCAGATGGCGGCACACGCACGGCGTCAATCACCGGTGCGTTTATTGCCTTGTGGGATGCCTGTCAGTGGCTGATGGAACGCGAGATGATTAAGACCTTCCCCATCCGCGATCATGTCGCAGCGACAAGCGTTGGCATTATTGGCGGAACGCCCATGCTAGACCTCTGTTATGCGGAGGATTCCAGCGCTGACGTCGATATGAATATTGTCATGACAGGAGCGGGAAAGTTCGTCGAAATACAGGGTACCGCAGAAGAAGCCCCATTCTCTAAGGAAGAGTCGGATCAGATGCTCGATCTCGCGATGAATGGCATCCGGCAACTCATCCGGCTCCAACAACGGATGCTAATTGAGAAATTGAATGAAGCTAGTATTGGCGACTCGTAATCGTGGCAAAGTCCGAGAGATCGGTGAAATGTTGCGGGAAGCGAAATCTCGCATGCCCGGGCGCAAAGATCAGCGTAACCTTGAGCTTTTATCGCTTTTCGACTATCCGGAGGCGCCGGCTGTCATCGAGGACGGTATGACTTATGAGGAGAACGCCATCAAAAAAGCCGCCACGATTGCCCAACATACAGGGCATTTAACCCTCGCTGACGACTCTGGGTTAGAGGTAGACGCGCTCGACGGTGCGCCGGGTGTGCATTCCGCACGCTACGCCGGCGAGAACGCTTCGGACGCCGAACGGATTGCAAAGCTGCTCGATGCACTGCAAGAGGTCGCTGATGAGCAGCGAACGGCGCGTTTCAAATGCGCTGTGGCAATCGCCACACCTGTGAGGCAAACGAAGGTCGTCGTTGGCGTTTGCGAGGGGCGAATCATTCGCAACCCGCGTGGCGTTCAGGGGTTTGGATATGATCCGGTATTTGTCCCTGTCGGTTATGACAAAACCTTTGCGGAGTTGGGCAAGACGGTGAAAAATCGGATCAGTCATCGCGCGAAGGCGTTGACGATAGCAATAGAGCGATTATTCGACGGCTGAGGCTGAAGGTGCGTCGATCCGTTGTAAAGTGGAGGACACGATGAAATATAGCGTCAAACTTGAAAAGGATGAAGAAGGTTATGCGGTCTGGTGTCCTGGTCTGCCGGGGTGTTGGTCCCAGGGAAAGAGCGAAGAAGAGGCGCTTGAGAATATTAAGGATGCCATAGAGACATATTTGTCAACGGTTGAGGAACTTCTAAAAGATAAACCCACTCGTTTCGTTGAGGTACCAGTGTAAAGATGCCCAAGCTTCCAGGAGTATCCCACCGCCGCGCTGTTAGAGCGCTTAATAAAGCTGGATATTGGGTTGTCCGCGAAGGGAAACATATCTCAATGACCGACGGCGAACGAATTATTACGATTCCTCGCGCCAATTCGATTAACGCTTTCACAATGGGCGGAATCATCAAAGACGCAGGGCTAACGGTCGAAGAATTCAAAAAACTGCTCTAAACCATTCATTTAAGGAGAGATTAATGGCAGGCAAAGCGCTCATTCCGTTATGTCGGCCCTGGATCGATGAGACTGAAATCGAGGCGGTCAGCGAAGTGCTGGCCTCAAAGTGGCTCAGCACGGGCCCGAAGACCGCGCAGTTCGAACGGCAGTTTGCCGAATATGTTGGCGTCAAGCACGCACTCGCAGTGAGTTCGTGCACCGCCGGGCTACACCTTTCGCTGGTTGCCGCGGGTGTCGGTGAAGGAGACGAGGTCATCACAACGCCTTACACTTTTACGGCAACAGCGGAAGCCATCGGCTATACTGGCGCTTGGCCTATCTTCGTTGATATCCATCCGTTGACCTTAAATATCGATGTAACGCAAATTGAGGAGAAGATTACGCCGCGCACGAAAGCAATTGTTCCGGTCCACATTGCGGGCTTGCCGTGTGATATGGACGCGCTCTTAGCGATCTGCCGGCGGCACAACCTTGTGTTGATCGATGATGCGGCACATGCAATCTCCGCCGAATATAACGGACATCGTATCGGATCCATCGGCGATCTGTCGGTTTTTAGTTTTTACGCCACTAAAAATTTGGCGACCGGCGAAGGCGGCATGATTACGACCAACAACGATCAGTTTGCTTCCGTCATTAAGCCGATGCGCTTGCACGGCATTGACAAAGATGCGTGGGCGCGTCAGCAGGATCGAAGCATCTGGTACTACGAAGTCACCTCTCAAGGTTACAAGTACAACATGACCGATATTCAGGCGGCAATGGGATTGTGCCAACTGATGAAAATCGAAAAGCAGCGTGAAATCCGCAAACGCTATGCCCAGATCTATACCACGTGTTTTCGTGACATTCCCGAAATTATTACCCCGCAAAGTCCCTCTCAATCTGTCGAGGCGCAGATACTTAGCCGTCATGCATGGCATCTCTACATTATCCAACTTCGGACAGAGCAGCTCGAGATCAGCCGCGACGCGTTCATTGATATGATGCGGGAAGCGAATATCGAATGTGGGGTACACTACACACCGCTGCATCTTTTTCCATTCTATCAAAAAAAGTATGGATATCGAGAAGGGGATTTCCCGCATGCCGAATCTGCGTTTCGGCGTGTTGTGAGTTTACCGCTGCATCCAGTCCTGACTGAGGAGAACATCCACGAGGTGATTCACGCAATCACGGAGATATTCGCGCATTAGCGCCGCTATTTGGGCTTTCGCTGCAAATTGATGCTTACGGGGGCAGCATGTTTGAGAGATTCATGAAATACCCAATTGATATTTTTCAAAGAGGGGATTTCCATTTTGGGATTCGCCCGCCGGGGCTCATTCTGTTCTTCATCCTCGCCGGACTGATTGCCATATCGATTTGGGCGTATCGATCGACCCTCACGCGGACAAACCGGGGGTTTCGCGGGTTTCTCATCTTTCTTCGATCCGCGGCGCTTTGTGGACTTGCGTTCTGCCTGCTCAAACCATTCGTAACGGTTTACCAGACACGCCCGGATGATTCCTACCTATTGCTGCTGATCGATCAATCGAAGAGCATGCAAACCACCGATTCTGTCAACCAGGAATCGCGTCTTGCCAGCGTGAACCACCTGCTATTTGACCCAGAAGCGGGACTGCTAAATTCGCTCAATGAAAAATTCAAAACCCGCCTCTTCTCCTTTGCAACCGGTGCGAAGCGCATTGCCCCGACCGCGCTGACCGAAGCAAACGGCGAAAGCACGAATATTCCCGCCGCCTTGAATGAGGCATTGGAGAGTATGCAAGGTGTACCGCTATCAGGGGTGGTGATCTTTTCTGATGGCGCGGATCGGAGTGGTGAAGATCTCACAAAGCTCGCCTACCGGATGCGAGATCGCAAAGTGCCTGTGCATACCGTTGGAGTTGGTTCAGAGCAGGGGCTGAACGATCTTGAGATTGTGAAAATCGATGCGCCGCGAACGGCAGAAGAGGATTTTCCGGTAGAAATTTGGGCGACTGTCCGACGTAAGGGATACGACCAACGCACCGCAACTGTCCGCCTGAAAAGCGAAACTCGGGTTGTTAAGACGCTCACTGTCAATCTGGATAAAAACCACCCAATCCGTCGTGTACCGATTAAGTTTATCCCGCGTAATCCGGGGACGCGAAAATATGTGGTGGAGATCCCCGCCGAAGCGGATGAAGCCATTCCGCAGAACAACAGCAAAAAATTTCTGCTAAAAGTTGCACCGAGCGAGCGGAGCAAGATTTTATACGTCGAAGGGCGTCCGCGATATGAATTCGCCTTTATTAAGCGAGCACTCAAGAACGATCCGAACGTTCAGCTCACAGACCGCTGGATGAGTGACGATGAGCATTTCGGTGGAACGCGAAGCGCCACCGGACACAGTTTTGGTCTCTATCCCAACACCAAAGAGGTCCTCTTCGATTATGACGCGATTATCTTTGGAAACATCCCAGCGTCCGCGTTCACAACGCAACAACTCGAAAACACGGTCGAGTTTGTTCGCACACGCGGGGGAGGCGTGCTGGTACTGGGTGGTTCAGATTCGCTGGGCAATCCGGATGCGGAAGATTCTTACATCAATACACCGATCGCACAGATGCTTCCGGTTGAATTGGAGTTGGGCATACCGCCTGTGCCGACGGCGCCGAGACGGCGCTTTTCGCGCGAGCGGCGCTCCGCAGATGAAGGCTATACGTTGCAATTGACCGCTGAAGGCAGGACAGCGCCGTTGATGGCGTTGACGGACGACTCGCGGGAAAACGAGAAGCTATGGGGCAAACTCCCGTCGCTGATCGGTTATAGCAAGGTGAAGCGAGCGAAAGCCGGCGCAACCGTGCTTGCGGTGCATCCCACCGATCGCAATGCGTTTGGCAACCGTCCGCTCATCGCCATCCATAACTTTAATGTCGGGCGTGTTATGGTCTTTACGCCTCACAGTTCGTGGCGCTGGCAAATGCTCATGCCCAAAGATGACGACAGCCATGAGCGTTTCTGGCGTCAGGTGGCAAAGTGGTTGACGATCACCCCAAAAGATCACCTCAAACTCGATATTGCCAAAACGTCATACGCCCTGAAAGAACCCGTCGTCATCGAGGCAACGGCTTACGATGACACGTTTGAGTTGACCAGTCAAGCAAAAGTCCGGGCCATCATCACCGACGAAAACGGCAAGAAGCGCGAGCTTCAACTTGAGCAGGTACTTGGAAAGGATGGGTTCTACACAGCTCGATTCATCCCCCCTCGACGTGGCGAGTATCGGGTCGATCTGATTGGCAAGCTAGGCAGTCAAAGTCTTGGTGAACAACAGGGACTGTTTGAGGTCGCGGAGTCTTACGCTGAATTCACAGACGCGGAACTCAACGTGCAAGCACTGCAGAGCCTGGCGCGAATCAGCGGTGGTGAATACTATCCCCTCGAAAAGGCGCCTGAAATGGTAAACCAGATTCCCCTGGTGGAAAGTGCGACATCGCGCCTTGTCGAGGAGGATGTTTGGGATATGCCACTCATTTTCGGTACCGTCATCCTGCTGTTCGGCCTCGAGTGGTTTCTACGCAAACAACGTGGGCTGGCGTAACAGCGGTTCAAGGCTTCGGGGTTACAGGCAGACAGAAAAGGACTCCAATCTCGCTCTGTCGGGTATACCTTCGCCCTGTGTTGGTCCGCACGACGATGATTTGAGATTGAAGGCGTAGTGGGTTGGCTTCGTCTGTTTCTCTCTGGTGCAAGACTGAGCATCTACTATACTTTCTGCTGTTCACGCAAGGCAGCAAAAGTAGGAGGCGCCCAAGATGAGTAAGATAATTGAAGCGATTTACGAAAAGGGTCTGTTCCGACCGCTGGAACCTGTGACTTTGCCCGAAGGTGAACATGTCAAAGTGAAGGAGTAACCCAATTGAATCAGAATCTACCGGATGCCAGCGGACATTTTGGGGAATTTGGCGGAAGGTTTGTCCCGGAGACACTCATGCCTGCCCTGCTGGAACTTGAAGAGGCATACCTGGCGTTCAAGGACGATCCAGATTTCCAGCGAGAATTTGAATACTATCTCCGCGAATATGTTGGGCGTCCTAACCCACTTTATTACGCGGACCGGCTGACCGAAGCACTCGGCGGCGCAAAGATCTATCTCAAGCGTGAGGATCTGAACCACACCGGGGCACACAAGATTAACAACACCATCGGACAGGTCTTGCTTGCCCAACGAATGGGTAAAAAACGGATCATCGCCGAGACGGGTGCCGGACAGCACGGCGTCGCGACGGCAACGGTCGCCGCAAAATTTGACATAGAGTGCGAAGTTTACATGGGCGAGGAGGACATCGAACGCCAGGCCCTGAACGTCTTTCGCATGCGGTTGATGGGGGCGACGGTTACCCCTGTAGCTTCCGGGTCGCGCACTCTGAAAGATGCCATCAACGCTTCTTTTCGCGATTGGGTGACGAACGTCCGAACGACTTACCTGCTGATCGGTTCAGTGGTCGGCGCGCACCCGTACCCGATGCTCGTTCGTGATTTTCAGTCCGTTATCGGCAGGGAAACCAAGGCGCAGATCCTCGAAAAAGAGGGACGGTTGCCGGATGCAGTTGTTGCCTGCGTGGGCGGTGGTAGCAATTCACTCGGTATGTTTTACCCATTTTACGCGGACGACACGGTGAGACTCATCGGCATTGAAGCGGCCGGCGAGAGTATACTCAGTGGCAAACATGCAGCCACGCTGAGTGAAGGAAGCATCGGCGTGTTTCACGGGGCAAAGTGCTACCTGCTCCAGGAAGATGACGGGCAGATCACGCCGGCGCATTCGATTTCGGCGGGGCTGGATTACCCTGGGGTTGGTCCGGAGCACAGCTTTTATAAGGCAACGGGGCGTGCTGAATATGTCTCGGTCACTGATGAGGAATCGCTCGAAGGGTTCAAGCTGCTGTCGGAGTTGGAAGGCATTCTCCCCGCACTGGAGACGGCCCACGCAATTTCCTACATTCGGAAGCTTGCGCCAACACTGGATCGGGATCAAATCATCGTCGTCTGCCTCTCCGGGCGTGGGGATAAAGATGTTTACCTAATCGCAACGGAGCTCGGGGTTGAGCTATGACACGGAACCGCGATGTATGAAGATTGCGCATCACTTGATGAGGCATAGTGATGAAACTGTTGCAGCGACTCCCTAAGGTGTTTCAGAGTTGGCGTTATCTACCGACCAAGTGGATCATTCCCAAACTCAAAGCGGAATCCGCAGAGGTGCGTTCTTACACCGCGCAGATGTTGGGAGAAGTGGGAGATGCCCAAGCCGTACAGCCGCTCATCGACGCCTTGGGCGACACGGATAGCACTGTCCGTCGCTTTGCGATCTCCTCGCTGGGGAATTTACGAGATAGCCGCGCCGTCGAGCCGCTGATCGCTTTTCTGAATGATGAGGAGCCGGACATGCGTTGTGCGGCTGCCGTTGCACTGGGCGATGTGAGGGATACGCGTGCCGTTGAGCCGTTGATTGCAGCGCTACAAGATACGGATCGATCTGTCTGTTCGGCGACGATCATTGCCCTGGGCCGAATTGGCGATCGCCGCGCCATAGAACCGCTAAACGCATTGGACAGTACCACCGAGAGTGAGTGGCTGCGCCGCTATGTGAGTGAAACGTTGCATCAGATTGAAGAACATGATCAGCAAAAGACATCACAATAGAGAGGTATTGTCTTGAATCGAATTGAAGCGAAGTTTAAGGAATTAGGTGCACGGGGTGAAAGTGCGTTTATGCCATATATCTGCGCCGGCGATCCAACCCCAGAAATAAGCCGAAAGCTGGTCTTGACGCTCGAAGCCGCCGGCGCCGATCTGATTGAGCTTGGCGTGCCTTTTTCAGACCCCATCGCAGACGGACCGACGGTTCAGAAGGCAAGCGAACGGGCGTTGGCGAATCAAATTTCACTGCAGCAGATCATCGATTTAGTTCGGGGGCTCCGAGCGGAAACCCAACTCCCGATTGCGCTGATGACCTATTACAATCCGATCTTTCGCATGGGCGAATCTAAATTTTGCAAGACCGCAAGCGAAGCCGGCGTAGACGGCGTAATCATTCCCGACCTTCCACCAGAGGAAGCCGACACACTGTTGCAAATTGCTACGGCACATAACCTCGCTACCATTTTTCTCGTTGCGCCAACAAGTCCACCGGAACGGTTGCGTCGCATTGCGTCCGTCAGCACCGGTTTCATCTATTGCGTTTCCGTCACCGGCGTCACGGGCGCGCGCACTTCACTTTCGGCGGAAATCCAACCGATGGTGACCGAACTTCGGAAATACACCGAGAAGCCGCTATGTGTTGGGTTCGGCGTTTCGACACGCGCACAGGCGGACACTGTCGCACAGCTTGCCGATGGGGTTATCGTTGGTAGCGCAATCGTCAACGTGATTGAAGCGCATCTGAACGATGAGGTCGCGATTTTGTCAGGTGTGAAAGAATTTGCTGCCGAATTAGCGCATGGCGTGAAGCAAAGGCATTGACGCAAAAAAAGCGGCTGTGATTTCGCATCACGGCCGCTTTTTTTGCGCCCATTGCAAAGCAGAAGGAGAATTTTTTTGAGGGGCAGTGAATTGGAGTTATATCCGATAGGAACGATATCGAGATTGTACTGAAACTAAACAGGGCTTCTCTTTAGGGTGAATACTGGAAGCAAATTCGTCACAAATGCGCGACAGATTGTCTATAAAATTAGCCCAACTGTATTCTTTATTCTCTCGGGCCTGCCCGTCTGCAAGGAGGAGAGCAAGCTCATAAAAGTTCAAACGACTTTTGGCGGGATGGTTGTTTGTGGTCATCGTCTTTCCTTTCTACTTGGCAGCACGTTGTGACCATCTGGTATGAAGTCTGATTGTGTGTATATTTTATTGAACATCGTTTTGGCGAATTTCGTTTCGCCCAATTCGGGGCAGAACGCAAAATCTGTTTAACTTTTTGGAGCGTACGCTCTGGAGGTATAGTATATACTGTTTATCAGATGGAATCTATCGGGTGTCGTGCCGAGTTGGTGTTGCCAAAGATGCTATTTTGCCATAAGGTCTTGAACCGAACATAATTTTCTGCGTTGGAACAGTAATAAAAAAGCCAGTGTCTCCACTGGCTTTCCTCAAGGAGGCAAATAACAATTATTACGGTAGCAATAATGATGCCAGCTTTTCCGTTTGCTTCGGTTATTAGAACGCACTTGGCGATTTATCGTTGACACCGTTTGGTGGATTTGGTATGCTTTTATGCTATTGTGGGCGAGGGGCGTGATATGTCCAATCTGTGTGTCGAAATGGCAGCAATTATGTATCTCAAAAGCGACATCATAAAACGTGCAATGTTAAGGAGAAAATATCGCAATGATAACGGATCGGCCGGTTAGAGTTCGCTTTGCGCCTTCCCCGACCGGGTTTCTCCACATCGGGGGCGCGCGCACCGCGTTATTTAATTGGATTTTTGCAAAACATCACGGTGGAACGTTCATCCTCCGAATCGATGATACCGATGAGGAGAGATCGACCGAAGCGTCGATGCGGGAAATTTACGATTCACTTCAGTGGCTTGGGCTGAATTGGGATGAAGGGGCAACCGTTGGTGGTCCTCATGGGCCTTACGTCCAATCAGAACGGGGCAATATCTATCGAAAGTACGTGCAGCAACTGCTTGAGAGCGACAACGCATATTACTGTTACTGCACTCCCCAAGAATTAACAGAGATGCGCGAACAAGCCCTTGCCGAAAAACGGCCGATACGTTACACCGGCAAGTGTCGACATCTGACCGATGCGGATCGGCGGCGGTTCGAGGCGGAGGGACGCAAACCCGTTGTAAGGTTCAAAATGCCGGAAGGCACAATCGTCGTACAGGACTCGATCCTCGGTGAGAGCAAGGTGGCACACACTGCGCTTCAGGACGAAGTGATCGTCAAGTCAAATGGGTCGCCGCTGTACAATCTCACTTCTACCATTGATGACCATTTGATGAAAATCACGCATGTCATTCGGGGCAAAGATCACTTTTCCAACACGCCGAAACAGATCCTCATCAATCGCGCGCTTGGGTTTGAGACCCCGGTGTTCGCTCATCTGCCGCTCGTGCTCGGCAGCAGCAAAGGTGAGAAACTCAGCAAACGGCGGCATGGAGACCTAGTTGCTGTGGGGAAGTACCGTGAGAATGGGTACTTACCGGAGGCGATGATCAACTTCCTCGTGCGGCTAGGATGGTCCTACGATGGCAGCGAGGAGATCTTCTCCGTTGACGAACTGATTGAGAAATTCAGTCTCAAGCGAGTCGGGAAGAGCGACAGCGTGTTTGACATCAAGAAGCTGCAATGGCTAAACGGGCACTATATCATGAAGCTCGATTTGCCGGCGCGCACCGATGCGGTCATCCCCTTTTTGCAGAGAGCTAGATTGCTGGAAACCGACCTGTCGCCGGAGCGTCGGGTGTGGTTGGAAAAGGTCGTTGAGGCGGTCGGCGATCGATTGACAACGCTCTCTGATATCACTGATCAGGCCAGCTACTTCTTCACGGACGACTTTGATTACGAACCGCAGGCGGTTAAGCGGTGGTGGCGGAAGGGGGATGCGGTCGGAATTCTGCAAGGCTTGCGGGAGGTCTTGGCGGGAATCGACGCCTTTGACCTGGAAACTGTCGAATCTGCAATCTGGGCGTACGTCGAAGAAAAGGGAATTGGACGGGTCAAAGCGATGCAACCGTTACGAGTTGCACTGACCGGAAAATCAGGTGGGCCCGGCTTGTTCGATATTACCGTTCTGCTCGGCAAGGCAAAGGTCATCGAAAGAGTGGACCGAGCCATCGACCACCTTCAGGCGAACCACTAACTCGGATTTCCATCAATGATCGGCAGGTGTTCATGGACGAATGGATACATCATTTTATAGCAGGCTTTCCGCTTCCGGCGCTTCTGGTCATTATCGCGGTGACCCTTTATACGCTTGGAAGAGGCGCGGGCATGCTGGTGGACGAAGCGGTCACCCTTTCGACGCGCTGGGGCGTTCCCAAAACGCTAATCGGCGCGACAGTTGTCAGTTTGGGAACGACAATGCCGGAAGTGGCTGTGTCCGTTTCAGCCGCCATCAAAGGCAGCCCCGGTCTGGCACTGGGAAATGCGGTTGGGTCGATTATCTGCGACACCGGGCTCATCCTCGGGTTAGCGGCTTTAATCGCCCCGTTGCCACTCAACCGAGCGATTGTCAACCGTCAGGGTTGGTTACAACTGGGAGCGGGATTTCTGCTCGTTATCGCATGTCTACCCTGGGGTTCATTGGAGGACACTTTTTCGGAGGGCGGACGTCTCCCTCAATGGATGGGCTGGGTTTTCCTTGCTCTGCTGGTTGTCTACCTGTGGCAGTCCATTCGTTGGTCGCGCAACCAGAAGCCCGGTACCCTGATGGAAGAAGAGGTGGAAAGCCACACCGATTCCTCCCGCGCGATTTTCGTGCTTGGCAAACTGACCTTCGCGATTGGACTGGTCGTCATCTCTTCATTGGTTCTCATCCCCGCTGTTCAAGAAGTTGCCGCAAGAATGCGCGTCCCTGAAAGCATTATCGCGGCAACCCTGGTGGCGTTCGGCACCTCGCTTCCGGAGCTCGTCACCGCGGTGACCGCCGCAAGAAGGGGGCACGGCGAGCTAGCTGTTGGTAACGTGATCGGCGCCGATATCCTCAATGTGCTTTTTGTCGCGGGTGCGGCTGCCGCCGTAACGAGTGACGGGCTCGCAGCGCCTCCACATTTTTTCCGCATGCTTTTTCCCATGATGTTGTTTATCCTGATTGTCTTTCGCGTCGGCGTATTCGCATCCGGTTCCGAGTTAAAACGGCCTTTCGGATTCGTTCTGATAGGCGCGTATATCATTGTAACCGTTCTGAGCTACACCAACAGAGCAGGTTAAGCGAAGGAGAAGAATCGATGAAAACCTATCGCGTCAATATTTTAGGTTGTCGTGGCCGAGGGACCGCAGCCGCCAGGGCTTATCATGCTCATCCACGGACGGAGATTGTGGGACTGTGCGATCTCATTGACGAGCGGCTGAACACGCTTGGAGACGAGGTCGGTGTGTCCGCTCGGTTCACCGATCTGGACGAGATGATTCGTCAAACCGAGCCGGACATCGTTGCCATCCCGACAGGAACGGAATTCCATTACGATCTCTGTATGCGTGTGCTGGAGCACGGCGTGCACATCGAAGTCGAAAAGCCGATGTGCGTGGATCTGGTACAAGCCGATGATGTCATTGCAAAGGCACAGGAAAAAGGCGCGCGGGTTGCGGTGCATCACCAGGGACGGGTTGGTGCGGCGATGCAAGCGATTGGGCAGGCGTTCACAGCCGGAAAAATCGGTGAGCTTCGATATATCTACGGCAGCGGCAAAGGATACTACGGCGGCTACGGCTTGATGAACATCGGGGCGCACATGCTCAACAATATGCTCAAGTTCGGCGGGCACTGCCGAAGCGTTGTCGCGCAAGCCACGACGGATGGGCATCCAATCACCCCCGGCGATGTCGTGCCATCTCCTAGCGGTATGGGGACAATTGCTTGTGAGCACATCACCGCTGCGCTGCAATTTGAGCACGGCGTGACAGGAACACTCCTTCAGCACCGATTCGACCGGATGGATTCCGCGGGATATGCCATGGAGCTTTACGGGAGTGAGGGGCGCCTGGTCTGGAAAAGCGGTAGCGCATGGTGGCTGCCTCAGCCCCATTTTATTCCCGATGGCACGCATGACCGCTGGGAAGTTCTGGAGGCGATCTATCCAGAACACTATGACCCGCAAGGGGCTGCCTCAGAAGCCGACTACTGGTTTGTCGAGGAATATGTCCGTGCCCTCGACGGGGGGCGTGCACACGAATGTAGCGGGGTGGAGGGGCGTCACGTCGTCGAAATCATGATGGGGATTTTCGAGTCGGCGGCTTATAGGACTCGTGTCGATCTCCCTCAGAAAAATCGGGAGCATCCGCTACTCCGGTGGCGTTCGGAAGCGGGTTTAGGCAGGCCGGCTGAGATGCCCCGTCCTTACGGCGAATGGCTCTCAGCGGAGTTTAAGCGTTTGGGAAGATGAGTCTGCTTGTGAAATAGATCGCCGTGTTATCGGTCTTCGTCCAGAAAATCCTCTGACAAAATGCTCCCCGGCTTGATCACCGCGATCTTGGTTTCTCCATCTGCAACCGTCACGAACAGGTAGTGATGAATGCTTCCCTTCGTGAGGGGCGGGTGCATGTACGCCCCGCCTCCGCCCGTCACGATATGCCGAATGCCGTCGCGGGTCACTTTGCCGTAGCGGTGATAATGGCTGGCAAACACAACATCCACCCCGTGCTTAATCAGCAAGGGATGTATCTCCTCCATCCACGATTTGGTAAACCACAGCGGCTTGTGCATCAGCACGAAGAGCGGCTGTTCTCTCCGAGTGCTCTCAAGGTCACGCTGAAACCACGCCAGTTGCTTACCCGAAATCCGATCTATTTCTCCCGCCAAATCGGTACACAACACGGTAAAGTGGGCGCCGCCGTGCTCGAATGAAAAATAGGTTTCCCCGAAACGCGCCTCATAGATCTGTTGACTTTGCGCGTCCCACATATCGTGGTTGCCGGCGGCAAGATATACCGGCATTTCAAATTGGTCGAGCGCACTTTGGAACACATCCCACTCGCGTTGCAGAACCTCCGGTGTACTTTTGCCCCCCTCAATCAGGTCGCCCAAATTGAACACAAATACTGAACTGAGGCGGTTAATCTCGGCAATGCTTATCAGGAAGATTGGCGATAACTCATTGCGTACCCCAGAGCGGGTGTCCCCCATAACAACGAATGAAAATGGCGAGGAATTACTGGCGGCCCAAACGAAGCTATCACTACCTGGCTGGCTGGCAAAGAACAAAAAGATGAGGAGCGTGAAAGATGAAACACGACGCATACTGCGCATCACCTGGTCCCCCTCGTCCCCTTGTTCTCGTAATTCGTGAGAAGCTGACCGATGACGCCCGATTTTCGCCATGCGACTATGAAAGCACGAGATACTGCTTCGCCAGATGATTGAGCGCTTCTTTGTAGACCTCAAACATGATCGACAGCCGGAAAAAGACCTCATCCAATTCATATTCGCGTGCCATCGCATGCGCCGAAGCACGTTCATAATATTCGCGCCCAAAATTAATATAGAATTGCGTACTCACCGGACGGTTCTTATAACGACGACGATATTCAATCCATTGGGGAAATAGCCCGGTGAGATAGAGTGAGTAATTGCCGATGTGGGAGTAGATCAAGAACTGCCGACGCGCGTCTGCGTTAACAGCTTCTTGGATCATATCGGTCAAATATTGGTGGGTCTGTTTATCGCTCCGGTGAATGCGATGGAGTCGATCTTCCCTGACGAAAAGGCTCAGGAGATTTGCAATATAGTTGATAACCCGCTTATCTCCCAAAATGCGTTGATCGACCAGGCTGCGCCGCAATAGCACACTAAAGAGTAGAAATGGGGAGATCGCCAGGATGAGCTGACTCTGATCGCGAATCTTGTGGAACAGGGATTCGCTGTTCAGCATGGATTCGAGCGCCGTTGGTAAAGGGTGAATCCGCTGAGCAATCTCTTCATAGCTTGTTCCCGGCGGCGGAAAATTCTCGATGAGGAATTGCAGATCCTGGTCCACAATCTGACTGAGATCTGTTCGAGCAAAATCGGGTTTTGACATGGTGATTTCCTCCTTTCAACTCAAGAATTCGGAGCAAGTTTGAATTTTTCATCACTCCTCTTGAAATGCTTTCCAGGACGCAAAATAGGTCTCGACCTCATCCACAAAGCCACCGTGTTTGGGTTGCCATCCCAACAGGCGAACCGCTTTACGCCCATCCACATGCTGGTCTAAGGCCAGACATGCTGCAAAATCACCCATCGCTTGAGATGCTTCGGCCACGGGCACGTATTGAATCTCGCCGGCGAATTCAGCCGCACGGGCGGCGGAACGCAGTCGCCACGTTGAAGCCAATGTAACCGGTTGCTCCGATGATAAATACCTTCATCTGATCCCCTTTCTGAAATGGCAAATGACGTACACAACATCGCCTTTAGTCAGGCGGTTCTATTCAACACCTCAAGGAAGGCAGTCATATAACCGATCGCATAAGAACGTCCGCGATGCCCCCAGGGCGTGTCATCCACGACATGCGGCACATGATCGGTAATCATAAAGCCGGTAAATCCGACCTCCTTCAAGGTCTTCATGACCTGGAACATATCGCAGTTTCCTTCGTTCACGAAAGACTCGGCAAACTTGGGCACATGGCCCTGCACATCGCGGAAGTGGACATAGAAGATCTTATCTCGCTCTCCGAAGAAACGAATCGCATCAATCGCCTCCGGTCCCATCTCAGACCAGCACCCCACACAGAAGTCCAAACCGTGTATGGGGCTGTCGCCAATCTCCATCCCCCGCTTGAAGCCTTCAAAGTTTCGGAACAGACGTGGCACGCCGGCGAGGGATTCTACCGGCGGGTCGTCCGGGTGAAGGGCGAGTTTCACGTCAGCCTCCTCCGCCACCGGGAGGATTGCCTTCATGTAGTATTCATAGTTGTCCCACATCTCCTCTTCGGTAAAGACCCTCTCGTGGGAGAGGGGCGCGTTTTTAACGAGCGCCATATCGAAGCTGGTGACCGCTGCACCGCCTCTGCCGGGCGTCGTGCGGGAGGTACGCCACACACCACTGGGCATCCAGTGGTAACCGAAAATCTCGATGCCCGCCTTCCCGATATTGCGGATGGTGGTTGCCATATTCTCGATCTGTTCATCTCGTCCGGGCAAACCGAGCATAATCTTGTCGTAGAACGGAATCGGGACATTCTCCAACGCCGCCAGCCTTAAACCGGCATCCTCAACCTGCGTCCGCAATCGCAGCAGATCCATGAACTTCCAGCGTTCCTCGCCGGGAAGCGCAGGAGTATTGAGCAGGACATCCTCCACCCCAAGCTGTTTGATGAACTTTAACCGTTCTTCACTTAATTGGTTGAACTGGCCTAAACCCAGCCGCATTTGAAGTTTCATGGCGATTCTCCTTCAGTGGTTGCTTGTTCATTATCTTCCTAAAACAGCTTGCTGCTGTCGAGCAGTATGGTGACGGGGCCATCGTTAATCAATTCCACATCCATCATCGCCTGAAAAACCCCTCCCTGGACCGGAACCTCCATCTTTGCAATCGCCGCCATAAATTCCTGGTAAAGCCCATCCGCCTTTTCCGGACGCGCCGCAGCGATGAAGCTGGGGCGTCTTCCCTTGCGACAATCTCCGTAAAGCGTGAATTGGGAGACGACAAGGGCCTCACCGCGAATCTCTAAGATGGACCGATTCATGCGACCTTCCTCGTCCTCGAAGATACGGAGGTTCGCGATCTTGTTTGCCATATAATCGACATCGGCAGAGGTATCCTCTTGAGCCACGCCGAGGAGTATAAGCAATCCCTGACGAATCTCAGAGATGCGCTCCCCATCCACCGTTACACTTGCAGATTTTACCCGTTGAACAACAACTCTCATAATTGAATCCCTGAATCGTAAATTTCCTTTGGCTCATTTGGTGACTAAAACAGCAGGTCGTCTCCACTGTCCGGTGCCTGCAAGGTGCCAGCGCCTTCCTTTTCTCCGCCAACCGTCAGATAGAATTGAAAGCCCGGTTCGCTCACATAGCCGGCATTAAAAGCAGCCGTATCAGAAAGCTCATATCGAAACCCAATACTGATCAGGTTACTAATCGTCACACCACTCAGCGGCAACTCGCGGGAGAAATCACCGACGAGCCACAGGTTATCGGAGAACGCAATTTCGCCACCAAGCTGCCAGATCAGCAGGATGGAATCCGTCGCCTTGAGGGACTTGGAGGAGAGATAACTGCCTACACTTCCATGCGCTCTGAGAATCGAACTCAACTCTTGTGTTCCCACCAGATAGGTGCTGACGCCGACGAACGGAAAGCTATTTGCGGGTGAGCGA
>JAPUIP010000032.1 GCA_027296925.1 Candidatus Poribacteria bacterium
TGTCGGTTGATGCTCCCTGTTCCACGAGATGCAGCACTTTTTTAAAAGCGTCACTTTGGCTAATGATTTCTTCAAAGTTATGCTGGAGTTTAATCTCTTCCTGCAAGTAGACGTTTTCAACCTGGAGACGGTTCTTGAGCCTTTCCACCTCGAAAAGTGCCGCTTGTAGTTCGGTGTTGGCTTTTTTCAGATCGGCGGTGCGCCCCGCAACCCGTTGTTCCAATTTGTCGTTGGCTTCCTGCAGTGCTTCCTCTACCCGTTTCCGCTCGATAATCTCCTGTTGGAGATGTGCGTTTTTTTCTTCGAGGTGCTTTTGCAGTCTTTGAATCATCAGATGGGTTTTCACACGAGCTTTGACCTCTTCATATTGCAGCGGCTTGGTCACATAATCCACAGCACCGACGTTAAACCCTTTCACCTTGTCTGCCGTATCGGCAAGCGCTGTCATAAAAATCACCGGAATGTCTTTGGTTTTCCGACTTGCTTTCAACCGACGACAGGTTTCAAAACCGTCCATACCCGGCATCAAGACATCCAAAAGGATGATGTCAGGATGGTCATATTTGAGTTGCCTCAACGCAATTTGGCCACTCATCGCAACGGAAACCTCAAAGCCGGCATCTGTTAACTCATTGACCAGTAGCTCCAAATTCATGGGCGTGTCGTCTACAATCAGAATCGTGTCTTTTTTAGATCGCTCAACGTCCATCCGTTTCCTCCAAATAAGGTTTAAGAAAGTCACAAATTTGTTCCGTCTGGAAGCCTCTGGCCATCCGACGAAGCACCGCGGCAAATGGAATAAATTGATCGCCTAACTGTTCAATTCGGTCGATGTGCTCACGGATCGCCACGATGCGCCCTCTCCGCGCAAGTTCAAAAATAGGCGCCACTTCGTCTGACGATGGAGCCTGTAGGGGCGGGGTGCCCTCCTCCCAGCCTTCCGATTCATGTTGTAAATCCGTTTCAATTTCTGTTTCATAAATCCATTCCAGACCTAAATGAAGGCGTAACTTTTCTAAGAGTTCTGCGTTTTGAACGGGCTTTGGGATAAAATCGTCACAGCCGGCCTCCAGGCTTTGCTGCCGATTGTGCGCAAAAACGCTCGCGGATAAGGCAATTATCACCACACCTTGTAGAAGCTCTGTCACC
Source organism: Candidatus Poribacteria bacterium (assembly GCA_027296925.1). Classification (GTDB taxonomy): domain Bacteria; phylum Poribacteria; class WGA-4E; order WGA-4E; family PCPOR2b; genus JAPUIP01. Next base: position 1,150 of record JAPUIP010000032.1, read on the forward strand.
TCGCCCCGTCGAATCCGTCGGGTCGCTTCCAAACCATCCATCACCGGCATCACCAAATCCATTAAGATCAGATCGGGATGGAATGCCGCCGTTTTGTCCAGGCAGTCACGACCGTTGGGCGCCTCAGCCAATTCAAAACCCAAAGACGAGAGCAGATTGACCAGCATGTCGCGGCTTTCCTGATTATCATCGACAACAAGGATTTTTCGTTTTCTACCCTTAAAGCCCAGGACCGCTCGTTCACCGGCAGTTGCGGGCTGGGGCAGATCTGCTATCTCAGGCAAGTCCAGATCGAACCAAAAAACACTGCCTTCTCCCAGCGTGCTTTTGACCTGTAATTCGGTGCCCATCAGCTTGACTAACTTCTGACTAATGGTTAATCCAAGACCTGTTCCCTCCACCTGTTGACTACTGTTGCGAACTTGGTGAAAGGGCAAAAAGATCTCCGCCAATTTTTCTTCGGCAATGCCGATTCCGGTATCCTCAATCTGAAAACAAAGTTTCGCGCTTCCGCCGGACACTTCGCGGCACTTGACTTTGAAGGTCACCTGTCCCTCGTGTGTAAATTTGGCGGCATTCCCCAACAGATTGAGAAGGACTTGCCTGAGACGCTTTTCATCCCCTCGCACACCTGTGGGTAAGGTGGAAGGAGGTTCATAACGAAAAGCAAGCGCCTTCTGTTCGGCCCGGATGCGGGTCATGTCAGCAATGTTTTTGAGAAATTGGGGCAGATGAAAATCGGTCGGCATCAGTTCTAATTTTTGCGCTTCAATTTTTGACAGATCCAGAATATCATTGATCAGTGTCAACAGATGCTCACCGCTGTTTTGAATGATCCCGAGTCCCTCTTCCTGGGCGTTGGTCAGGTCTTTATCCCGTTTGAGAATTTGGGTATAGCCCAAAATGGCGTTAAGTGGCGTTCTCAGTTCATGACTCATGTTCGCCAGAAATTCACTCTTGGCCTGGTTAGCAGCTTCAGCAGCTTCGATGGTCTTCTGTAATTTGACTTCTGCTCGCTTACGCTCGGAAATATCGACGTTCGTTCCTATGATTCTTGTGGGGTTTCCATTTTCATCCCACTCAACGACTTTTCCACGGTCGTGTACCCACTTGTAACTGCCATCTTTACACCGCATGCGATATTCGACGAAATGCGAATCATTCTGACCTTCAGCATAAGTCTCCAATTCCTGGGTGGCTTTCTTGAGATCATCGGGATGGAGGAGGGATACCCATCTCTCATAATCCATGACGAAATCATTCGGTGAATACCCCAACATACGATAGAAATTATCGCTAAAAAAGGTATTCCCGCTGGCCATGTCAAAGTCGTATAGCCCATCCCTTGTGGCTTCCAATGAGAGTACAAGCCGTCTTTCGCTTTCGCGTAATGCTTCTTCTGCACCCTTGTGCTTCGTGATGTCGCGCACGGCTGCTAACAATCGATCGCGACCGCCAAGATTGGCACATTTGAGGCTGATTTCCGTCCAAATCAATTGCCCGGCCTTCTCCCGACATAACCATTCAAAGAGTTGGGGGCTGTCCTCGATTGCTTTTCTGGCAAATCGAAGGACGTTTTCTTGAGAGGTTACCGGATCTTCCGAAGAAAAAATCATGCCCATTTTGTGATGCAAAATCTCTTCGCGGCGGTAACCAAACATCTGGCACGCTTTCTGATTGCAATCGAGGATTTCGTTCGTCTCTATATCTATGACTAAAATCGCATCATTGGCCGTCTCAAAAATCTCACGATAGGTGGTTTCAGATGTCTGCAGTGCTTCAAAGAGTTGGGCATTTTTGATGGCAATCGCCGCCTGATTCGCAAAAACGGCAAATCGGTCAAATGCTTCTTGCGTTATCTCTCGACGACTGAACATCGCCACGACGCCCAGCAGTTCACCGCGAAAGGTCAACGGGCAACCTGCGAAAGCGCGGAATGCGTTCTCTCGCAGCCACTGTTTGTCCGGGAGTCGGTCATCGTTTAACACGTCATTGGTCCACATCCGCCCCTCTCCTTGAGCGATTCGGCCAATCTTTAACGTACCAAGCGGAACACGACGAAATTCTCCATTGAGGTGTGTATATACCCCGGCACTGCCCACAAGGTGAAGACAGCGCTCGCGATTTGAGCAACTCCCTGCCTGGTAGCATTCCGCACAGAGATCCCCTTCGTCGAGTAACCAGATACGGGCAAAGGCCGCGCCCAATTCATTAACGATACCCTGGGTAATTGTGGTGAGAACTTCCTGAAGATCGAGGCTAGAAGTCGTCTGGAGTGTGATCCGCTGCAGGCTGTCACCAAGGAATTCTTGTTTCATGATCATGACCAGGTAAAAGGGGGTTATAGTACACTGAAAGAAGCATCCCATCCAAAACACGCGCATCAAAAATCCCCGTGTGTTTCTGCATGGGGCACTTCAATTTCAGGGGTTGCATCCGTCCAAATGATACCATTTCCACTTCTAAAAGCTGCTAATCGCATGTGTCAACCTTGAAAAGGTTGCGAACCTTTTCAAGGTCAGTAGCCAATTAATTCAGAATTGGTATGAGGCTTAGAGACCGTAAATCGCTTTGAGATTCTCTCCAAGGATGAGCGCGGCCTCCTCATCAGTAAATCCGATATTTCGGATGCCGTTGACGCCATTCACGGCCATGCCACTCGGCGAGTTCGTCCCGAAAACGATCCGGTCGGCGCCGATCCGCCCGCTACGCGCAATATTCTTAATCGAGATCGGCTCCGCCGCCGCGATGAGTGTGGTGCCGAGATAGATCTTGGGATTCTCCACAGCGGCTTGAACCGCAAGCCCAGTCCATTCACGATACCCCATGTGATCCATAATGATCACGACGTCGGGGTGACGTTGCGCAAGCGTTCCAATAAACTCTGGTGAACACCCACTCATCGGTGAACCGGAGTGGATGGTTGCGGGAATGCCAAGCGAGTGTGCAAGCTCCATGATTGGATCGACACAGGGAGCGTCCAGGCGATAGCGGTGTGCCGCGGCCATCAGCTTGACTGTCCGTGCGCCTGCGTCAACGCATCGTTTCAAATCATCGCTGGCATCGGGACCCAGCGTGGGATTGATCAGACACCCTGGCAGGATGCGCGATTCGCCCTTCGCCTCTTGCAGGAGTTCGGCATTAATGTCCTTTGGATCTGGCGGTAGCCCGCCGGGAAATACGACGCAGACATCAATCCCCGCTTCATCCGCAGTGGCAAGTATACCCGCTTTCCCGTAAGTCGCTCCGTTAAATTCGGCCGGCATATAGGCTTCAAAATCAGCGACAAATTGTGAATTCATAGGTTTCTCCTTGATACCTGTTGTCCCCTCACACAAAAACACATCAGGCGGAATGCCCAAGTGTGTGGAATTGGGGCTATTCTATCAAAGAGAGAATGGTCTGTCAAGCGATCATCGCCATCTCGGCCGATGGGATACACACGATGCACCGTGCCCCTACGCTTCCCCCACAGCTTCAGCGAAGATATCCTCCAGCGATTGCCGGATTGATTTCAAATGCCGGATCTGGACGCCGGTTTCTAAAGCCAATCTGAAGAAAACATTGCTATCCATCAACTCCGGTAGTATGACACGCAGACTGGATTGCTCAGTCGGTTGCCAGCGGCATCCGTGGCGCCCTAGCGCAGCGAGATAGGCCTCCCGATCCCCTTTGATCTTTAATTCATAAGCCTGCCGATTGGAATCTTTGAGCGCTTCGATGTTGCCCTGAACAATGACGTTTCCATGATGAAGCGCAACGATGTCCCGACAAACATATTCGACATCGGGGAGAAGGTGCGATGAAAAAATGATATGGATGTTCTTGTGAGTCGATATATCCTTAATCAGATCAAGCATCTCTTGACGGCCACTGGGGTCCATGGCATTCGTCGGTTCATCAAGGAAGAGCAATTTGGGATCATGAACCAACGCTTGAGCGAGCTTGATCCGCTGTTTCATCCCCGCGGAGTAGGTCTCCACAAGCCGATACCTTGCCTCCTCCAACCCAACGTAGTACAGAACCTCGTGAGCGCGCTGCATGGCATCACTGGCGGGCATGCCACATAGCTCTCCGGCGTAAGCCACGAAGCTGACGGCATTCATCCCTGGGATGTGGCATTCATTCTCTGGCATGTACCCCACCTGCTGGCGAATGTCGATGGTACCTGTCCGGACGTCCATGTCGAGCACCGTTGCACTCCCCGTATCCGGAGTCAGAAAACCGAGGAGTGTCTTGATTAAGGTGCTTTTGCCGGCACCGTTTGGGCCGAGCAATCCAACCGCCCCTCCCGCGATGTCTAGCGAAATGTGATTCAGAACTTTTGTCGATCCAAATGAAATTGAGAGATCTTTTACTTCGATAACCATGTTCCAGTCTCCTGGGCCACTAACGCATGGGAATGGGCTTGTCCCCGTCCATTGAGCTTAAACTGCCCAATCAACTGTCCCAGTTGATTGGAAAGTTCTGCTAACTCGATCGCTGCCTGCACCGATTATTGGGCTCCTTTTGCCGATTGCTGTGTCACATCCGCAACCTGCTGGACGTTTTGGGTAATCTCACCGGTGGTTGCCGTTTGCTGTTCGGCGGCGGTTGCCACCTGTCGAACCATGTCCGTCACCGCGACGATTTGCCCCGCTATTGTCTCTAACACATCTCCGGCTTGCGAAGCAAACTGAGTGCCGGTCTCTACCTCTTGTACGCACCCAAGATTTGATGGAAAACACGCCCGATTTGGTTGTAGGGTTTTGAACCGACTCTCCATCTTAACCGTTAGAGTGCTCTGTCATATTTGGCTTCAAAATTAGGTTGTACGAATCGACTGATGTGTGTGCCCCAATAATGGGCACGCACATCGGTACACTTCGCCTTGTCACACTCCTGTCGGTTAGATCTGGACAAACTCAATGAGGATGCCGTCGGGGTCCCTGGCACAGACGACACCCGCGGCATCTGGCGCCGTGACCGGGTCGGATACGAATTCCACTCCCTTCTGCTTGAGTGTCGCCACGGTTTCTTCTACGTCCGCGACGAAGAAGGTCAACCACCGCACTCCGGCGGCGATTCAATGTCCATTAGCTTAATGAGTGTGTCGCCAGCCTTTAGCCGAACTTGACGAAATGCCCGTGGCGCAAGTCCAGCCCCTGTCGCGACGTCTTCAGGAATCTGAAGGTCCAGCGTGATTTCGAGGCCGAGGCATTCGTGGTAGAAGTGAAGCGACGCTTCAAAGTTGCTGCACGTGATGGCAATATCAACGATCGAGTGGGTCAATTTTAGCATAATGATCAAACTCCTTTACACAGAAAGTGAATAAAAAAAGCGTCCTTGCTGGGACGCTTTGTATAATACGGTTATGCAAATTTCGGTTCGACCGATTAAATCGGTTCGGTTGACTTGTTGTCCCAATCATCCAGGGCGGCATCGGCATGCCTCAAAAGGTTCCGGTGCTGCTGAGGACAAAGCGGATTACCGCTTGACGATGATTCTTACACGATGTTATCATTTTCCCGATTTTAATGCGACAAAGAAGTCGTTGAGACTTTTTTGGCGATTTGTCTTTGTGGAACGCGGATTCACGCAGATAGACACAAATAAAAACGGAAACCTTAACTGGACCAGAATCTCACGCAACCCCCGCCGGGCAGGTAAGCACGCTGGCGCCGTTTTGTCTCCATCGCTTTTGACGTATGCTGAAAATCAACGTTTATCTGCGTGCTGACTCTTTCGACAAGCTTCAATCAGTTCAAAGTCAAATTACCCCCTACGGAGGAATTTCCTGTTCATGAGTCACCAATCCTACGATGGGTTGCAGCACTACATCCGTGAAATGAAAACACCTGAAATCGAGACATGGAAGAATGAATATAGCGACAAGGATTACACGATTGAAATCACGACTCCGGAATTTACGGCAGTCTGTCCGAAAACCGGGTTGCCAGATTTTGGAACCATTCAGATTCGCTACAGCCCCGACGAACAATGCGCCGAACTTAAATCCCTAAAGGATTATTTTCTATTTTACCGTGACGTCGGAATCTTTCACGAACATGTCGTCAACAAGATTCTAGAGGATTTTGTCGCGGCTTGCGATCCACGGTGGGCCGAGGTTGTCGGCGACTTTAACGTTCGTGGGGGAATCAAAACGGTCGTTCGCGCCAAGTATGACCGCAGCCCATCCCCTGAGCAAACCGACGAATAAACGAATCCGAATGGATGTCTGCACAGCAGCAGGGCAAAGGACAAACCGCGATTACACTTTATATCTTTTCATCCTTCCCGGAATAACCTCGAAATCATGTAATCCATGGCGGAACACGACAACCCCTTTCTCGTCTATGGAATTGATTTTGATCTCATACTGACTAAACCAATCAATAACTCCTCTGATGATCTCGCCCCCGCGCAGGGTTAATGCCACCGGGCTTTTTTCCTTATAGCTGCGCGCAAGCACGCTGTCGTCAACCTGGAATCGTTCGGATCGGTAAACAATCGAGACCTGGCTCTTCGCTTTCAACTCAGGATGGATGTCGATCTCCGGCGCAAACGGGGATGTCCGCTCGCGTTTGTACATATACTTGATGTCGACTTTCTCAATACGGCGTACACGGTCCTTTACGCGGACATCAAGGGAATAGGTTAACCGACGAACGATGACACCCTTAACATGCTCTCCGTAAAGCTCAAACACCATCGGCGTTTTCTTGCGAATCTGCTTCTGTACGTAAGAGCGTCCGTAACCCTCAGCACGAATCTGAGCCAGGAGCTCCGGGGATAAGGGACGCTGTGTCTGTCGCCGCGGGGTGCTGTACTTCCGGTAGGTACGACGACGCTTTGGCAGATTGCGTATTCGAGAGAATCGACGCTGTGGAGGGGGAGGGGAATGTTGTGGCCTAGTGTCAGGACGCCAGACTAGGGTTTTGAAACTCGTCATTAATGAACGACCTCCTTCATGTAAGGTGAAACATAAACGGAATGGGAAATTGGGAAATTCAAGGTTTGAACTTCCCAATTTCCTTCGGATATTCACGCATTCACTAATTTGATGTGAATGGTTCGCGTTTCACGCGCTATTTTAACAAGACCAGTTTTTTGGTGGAGAAAAATTCTCCGGCGCGAATCGTATAGAAATACACGCCACTTGCGACAGGTTCGCCCTGTTCATTTCGTCCATTCCAATAGAAAGCCCTCTCCCTAGAAATGTACGCACCTGCTGGGACAAATCCAAGATTTACCGCACGAATGGGTTCGCCCTGCATGTTATAAATGGAAATGACGACGTGTGAATCGTCAGCAAGTTGGTAAGGAATCCATGTTTCAGGGTTAAATGGATTCGGGTAATTTTGCATCAGCACAGTCTGGAGCTTCCATGTTGCCAGTGGATTGACATCAATTCGATTCTGCCAATTCGCGGAAATTGGTCGCCCATCAAGGTCGGCAACTTGGACATTTTCGAGACGAATCGACTGGACCGCCGCACTTATATCTCCCTTCACGCGGAATGTGACCTGCGTAAGCACGGTCGCCAAATCCTTGGTCAGGGATGAGTTCGGCGATCTGAGAGCAACCGATCCGAATGTCAGTTTGCCGTCGGCAGCTTTGGGAGGCAGCCAGAAACTCTGATGCCCTTGAGCCTCGAATAGACCGCCCTTCGTTGCCGCGGCAACGGACAACCGTTTTGAATCGAAATGGAAGTCAAACTGGAACCCACCAAGGTCGGTTGATGTGTCCGCGTGAACCTGAATCGTGACGAGGTTATCGCCCACCTGCGGCCCTACGCCGCTGCTCGGCTCGGCATGTTCCATCGACGCGACCATTCTGATTTGGATTTGTGCTTCAGTTAAGCTTGTGGCAATCGGTGCAGCGGACGCCGAACCGTAGGTTTCACCAAAGTGTATGCCAACAAGCACAAGATCGAAAATCTCGACGGCGCCATTCCCATCGACATCCGCTGCGGGGTTCTCAGGCGGAGACATACCAAATTGCCCTGCAACAACGACTAAGTCAAAGAGATCCACGGTGTTATCCTGAGTGACATCCCAGGGATTCAATTGAATCTCTCCGAGGCGATAGATGCCGGGACGGCTAATCTGCACGGCTACGGTGTTGTTGGCCGTATCAACCGCTTGATTTTCTAACTTCTCCCACTGATCCCCGATCAGTTCAAAGATACGCGGAGAATCTGCGCTGTCTGTAACGCTTTCCGGGAAAGCAAGGGTCAAGGTTGCGTTCTTGCTGAATGATTCAACAGCGGCACCGGCTTGATCTGTCACAGCAATCTCGCGACCCGTGTTGGAAATCGCCAAAGGCAATTCGACGAGGAGCTCATCGCCGACCGTATTGATGGTCGCACTTGCGGATAGGGACGGATTTCTGAAGAGCCCATCTCGCGCAAAAGCAATCTGTGTTCCATCAGTGAGGGTCGCCGTGCCGCCCGCGTTGGTAATCAACGTCACGTTTGGGCTGTTGGAGACGACTTCGCCTTCATTCCCAGCCGGATCGACTGAAGCGACCGCATAGTGCGTTGTGAGTCCCGTGACGATGCTCGTGTCGACGAACGTGACATCGACGATGCCAGTACCAATGGGTTGCAAGTCACCGACACCGGTGATTTCCGTGTCAGATCGATAGATGTTGTAAGTCCTTGCATTCTCATCGGCTTCCCAGGCTAATTGGACCGCATTCCCCGTGGCGTTGACAAATGCCGTCAGGTCGGCTGGCGCTGTCAGTGGCGCTTCACTATCAAGCAGCACTGTTATTGTGGCACTGGCGGTGTTTCCAACGGCATCGACAGCTTCCACACGAATGGCATTCTCACCGGGCTGCAAAGTTACCTCCGCGCTGAAAGCGGCATCAGTTCCAAGCGCCTGTGGGTCGCCACCATCGAGTATTAACGATATGGATTGCAACGGCGAATCGCTGTTGTCCGTGGCATTCCCTGTGATGGTCAAGCTTGCCTCACCAACTGACGTGGGGAGCTCGTCGATCACGACCCGTGGTTCTTCAAGGTCTAAAAAGATCGACTGCGTGTCGGAACGGGCGCTCGGATTTCCAGCGAGATCCGCGGCGCGTGCAGAGATTCTATTCTCACCGGTAACGAGAAGAAGGTTCTCCGCGATAAATGATCCGTCCGCGCCAACCGCAGTCGTTTTCACAACGGCATCATTCACAGAGAACGTCACTGACACACCGAACGATGCCCCGGGCACCTGGCCACTTATCGATATTTCTGCCTCAGCAGTGAGTGGATTAAAGGTATCCAGGATTGGTGCTTCAGGCGGTTCAAGGACGACAAAGAAGTTCCATTCGAAGGTCGAAATGTTGCCAGCTAAGTCACTCACCTGTACACTGACGGTATTGAGACCGGCACCGATACCGATGGGACGCTCAAGCACGCCGAGTGACAACGGGTCTTCTAACACACCGAGTGACAGGGGATCAAGCTGAAACACGCCGCCAAATCCGCCGCCCACCTGTTGCGCAAACAAGCGGTCCAAGAAAATGGTGACCCGCCCACGGTTGAATTGCAGTGCCCCAGCACCGGGTTGTATGGTTCTTCCATTGATTGTCAGGAAGACGAGATTCTGGTTGATGGCGCCGGCGTCTGCTGCGATGAACGAGAGCAGCGCTAGGCTGGTACTACTGATCGTTGCACCGGGGCTCGGGAAGAAACCGGAAAGTACCGGATCGACATTATCCTCCGCGGTCGTGTCAACAGAAAAGCGCCGAGAGGCGCTGTTCGAATTCCCAACCAGATCTGTCGCCCGGATCGTCAAGGTATGATCGCCGTCCTCAAGCTCTCGCGGTTCAACGATAACCTGGCCAGAATTTGAAATATAGAGATGAGCAACCACCGTCCCATCGAGGTCCACAACAATCGATGTGACCAGCACATCGTTGGGGTCGATTTCACCGGAAAGTTGTGGGATGGAGTTGGCGACCACTTCGCCGTCCGAACCGGGTACGAGGATTTCGATTTCGGGTGGCGTTGCATCAACCCGGAAAGAGGCGGTAAACGGCTGCGCCACCGGATTTCCAACTGCATCGTCGACGATTGCTCTCAGCCGGTAGAGACCATCTTCTGGCGCAGAAATTGTACGGCTCGCCTCAAATTCCGTCGGTCCTTGATTAACCAGACTTCTGTTTTGTGCAATCAGGCGATTCTGTTGGGTTAAAACCACGCCTGAAGGGGATTCAATCTGGATGCGGATCGAGGATTCATCGATTCCACTCGCATCCTTGAGAAGTAGATTGACCGATACGTCCTCAGCACCGGGAATCGTATCACCGTTGACTGGATTCAGAAGGAAAATCTCGGGACCGATGACATCTCGCTCAACGGTCCGCACAGGACTCATTCCCGCATTGCCGACAGCATCTCTGACGTCGATGGCAATCTCATTCGGCCCGACTTCTAGGAGAACCGCACGGCGAAAACGAGCTTCCCCCGGATTGAACGTTCGACTGAAGACGGGAATGCCGTTAACCACCCACGTGGCTATCGACCCCGGCAGGACATTGCTGGCAATTACGTCAATTGTGCCCTCGCGTGTCCGCTCAACATCGGGCTCTAGATCCATACCAGGTTCAGGAACAGCCGTCAAAACGTCAAAATTGAAGAAGAAAGAAGCTATATTGTCGTTGTTGTCGGTCGCCTGAATCTCGACGTCGTAGGAACCATCAGGCAGGGCCGCGCTGGGTTGAGCGGTTGCCGTTGAGGTGCCTTCATCATAATTTGTATCCAGGGCAGTCCCATTGACGATGACGGTGACTGTATCAACACCGCTTTCTGCATCAACAACGGAAGCCGCAATGAGTGGCTGGTTGTTCCCTGTCGCTATCGTATCGCCAGATGCAACAGATTGACCGGCAAGGCTCACATTGGCAATTGTCGGTGGACGATTGTCATCAATTGCCGTATTAATCTGAGCTGTGACAGCGCTTTCCGCCTGATTGCCAGCCGTATCGCTCGCGCTGACCATCACTGTGAAAATTGACTGATCCAGCAGTTGAGGGAGTGTGAAAGTTAGCAGCCCGGTGTTACTGTTGTAATCGAAGTTTGTAATCGGCACAACATCGCCTTCTTGGAGAGCGGAGAGGCGGTTCAATTGTGCACCGTTGGCTGCCTCTATCCGGACGCCCAGGGAAATCGAACTCTCATCAACCGCGCAGTTATCAGCGATGCTCGCAGAAACTGACGGGGTTAACGTTGCGAGAATCTGATTTTCAACCGGGTTAAAGATAGAAATAACCGGCGGCACCTCATCACGGATGACTGGCAGCAGCACAGACGGCACACCAACGTTACCGAGGGAGTCAATGGGAATTGCACGGAATGTGTTCTCACCAACCACCAGCGGTACATCGACGAAACTATAGGCGCCTGACACCCGATCCGCGATGACTTCCGTATAGAATGCACCGTTCAGGATGAACTTGACACTTGCGCCCGGCTCAGTGGTCCCTGTGACTGTGGTTGTATCTTCTCTAGTACAGTCTACTGCGTTGATGGTGGGCGCCACTGGCCCTATCGTATCGACTTCAAATGACCAGTCGCAGGTCCCAAGATTTCCGGCTGTATCCGCGATACTGACCATCAACTGGACGATGCCATCCCCATCGGCAATGGCAGTGAATGAGATCTGGCCGGTTTGTGGGTCAATAGCGGCATAGCTATGGGGAACAGCTTGACCATTGACCTCTACAACGATGGAGTTCGGGTCAAGTGAATTTTGCGTATCCGAGACACCGGCAACAACCCCTGTCTGGCGCGTCCGTACTTTCGTATCCCTATCTGGCGACAGGGAAATCCAGTCGGGTGCCTTTTCATCTGTCGCGAGCGGATTGATTGTGAAATCCAGCTCATCGCCGCCCGTATTACCGACGAGGTCATCTGCAAGGGCCCTGAATTTGTGCGGGCCAACCGCAAATGGGTTATCGGACGGCGGCGTAAATTGCGCGAGTCCCGTTTCAGGATTGAAGTCCGGTATAATTCGACGACCATCGAGATCAAAGACAATACTTGAGAGATCCAGATTACTGTCCTGGATACTCGCTAGCAGTTTCGGTGTCCGAGTCGGCACCTCCTCGTCAGGACCGAGGATGTTCACCAGCGGCGGCGCTCCATCAACATTGGCCACAATTCGGTTCGAGAACGGTCCACGATACCGGAATTCAAAGGTTCTGGATACATAAGCGTAGATGTAACGATAGCGGACTCTGCCACGGCGATCGCGGATAATATTTCCATTCCGATCACGGCGGGGTTCACGTCCGACGAGGACACAGAGACGAACCGTATAGCGCACCAGAATGGTCAAGCGTGCTTGGAGGACACTCCTCCCCTCTATCAGTTCAACGTTTTCGAATTCAAAATCACCATCGAACGTCTCAGGAAGTTGGCTGACCTGTTGTCCATTCACGAACAGTTGCGCACCAAACGGAATTTCGAGTTGGAAAAACCGACGTCGAAATTCGATTCCCTCGCGTTTGATACCTTTCACCGAAACCACAAGTGGCGACGGATCTAGGAGGTCAAACAG
>JAPUIP010000320.1 GCA_027296925.1 Candidatus Poribacteria bacterium
TCGGGAGCTGGCCATCCGCGTTCCGTCCAGTCTAGAGGACGCGCGGTCCGTCGGGCTGGACCTGCAGGCATGGATACGGCAGGGGATTGTGGACGTGCTCATCGGCGAAACCTTCTCTGGCCCGCATCGGATAGATCCGAATACCGACTTCCGTCCGCTGACGGCTGCGGTGAAAGGCTCGGCATGCCGCTTCCTCCCAGCCATCCATAGCCGTGTAGGCTCAGACCGGCTTGCTGAAGCGCCGATTTCTATGGTCCGGGCCACGGCGTGCAATTACTGGGAGCAAGGTATTGACGGACTGTACCTAGCGCAGTGGTTTCCCCACTGGCCCTACCAGGCGGACTTCTACGAACGGCTGCGCGAGATGCCGCATCCCGACATCATGGCGCCCAAGGACAAGTATTACTACATCCCCACCGAGAACGACCGTCCTGCCGAGCCGTGGGCGCCTACGCAACTGCCGCTTCGGATGGAGGTGGATAGGCCGGTCACAGCGCCGTTCACCATCAGCGACGAACTGCCGCGCTGGGACCGGGTGGGCCGGGTGCATGAGGTGTTGCTGAGAGTCGGAATCGCTGGCACCACGGAGTTGGATCGCATCGATTTCAAGCTGAACGGGAAGGCGTTGCCGGAGAATATCCTGCGCAAGATTAATCAGATGTACCGCATGACTGCGCCGCGCCACCGGGGCGGCCCGACTTACTGGTTCGTATTCCGGCTTGACCGACCGCGCTGGCCCCAGCGCGGCGAAAACGCCCTGCAGGTAACGCTCCTCGAACGCGACCCCGATGTGCTCGGTGAGGTTTCTCTGCGCGATGTTGAGTTAGAGCTCAAGTACTTGATGGGCCGAAACTTCCATCGCGGTTACGTCGACCCCGACCTCGGCCCTTATGCGCATGGCGTGTCGTAGGTTCCGTATTAGAGGATAGCGTTTCCTTCAACCCCCAATGTCCGTCTTGGCGTAGGCTGACAAACAAACCGCACGGTCGCTACGATAATCGTTTGATGCAGAAGTTCTCGAAACGGATCCAATGTGCTTCATCGGGTGGGCCGTTGTAGCACTGGATGCTCACCTGGTCATTGCCCGGCGGAGGCAACTCGCCCGTGGCCGCCGTTTGGAATTCGGTTTCGTTTTCAGGGTGATACTGCGCTTCCCACGAATCAGTGGTGACGAGCAAGCGTAGCCGGACGCTCTTCGTTGGCATCGGCTGCCGGCCGGGGATGATGTAGAGATCGCCGTCGATGAGTTCCTTGACCTCCTTAAAAACGGGTTTGCCGTCGTTGTACCAGGTGATGCCCGCTTGCTCATACTGTTGGGTGGGAAGCGTGTGATTGGTGATGGTTACTTCGATGGCAAATGTGCCCTCGCTGCGGTCTGGCGCGGGCCTCAGGAGGGCATTCCTGACGGTGTCCGCCACGCCGGGCTCAACGCGAATCTCCAATCCGCCGTTCAGGATACGCCAGGAATCCGGATTTTCCCGCAACCACGTCCAGCCTTCGTCCAGCTTGCCATCGAAGTTGTCTTCAAAGATGATCTGCTCATTAGATGAATTCATGTCAATACCTCCATTTGCGTGAGGGCGTCCAGGCAACCTCCTCAACGTTGGGAGCCAGCCGCCCGTTTCGCGCCAATCGAAGGTCGGCGCGAACGATCTCATACCAATTCTGAATCAATTGGCTACTAACCTTGAAAAGGTTTCAAACCTTTTCAAGGTTGACACATGCGATGAGTAGCCTTTAGGACTGGAAATGGTATCAGTTCAATTGCAGCGGTAATTTGAGAAAACATGGAATAAAAATCTGGGTGTCGTCTAAAACCAGCCGCCGAACCGTATCACTCCCCCTCCCGCCGGGAACGTACTAACGTGACGCCGTCCGCCTCATACTATTGGTAGCGAGAGATCGTCTCCTCCGCATTGGTCATCGTCTGTAGCACTGCGGGGCGTCCTTCCTTATTGGCGGTGATGGCACGTTGAATTGCCCCTGGCAGTTCGTCCGGCGTGTGAACCGTCTCGGCGAAGGCGCCCAAACTCTCGGCGACCTTGGCATAATCCCCGGACAGCTTGTCACTCTCCCAGTGCTCGGAGGCATACGGCATGTTCTGGTTGTAGTGGGTCATGACGCCGTTGTTGAAAATCACGGTCAATATGGGAATCTCAGACCTGACCGCCGTCTCAATGTCGAATCCGGCCATGCCGAACGCTGCGTCTCCCATCACGTTGATGACTTGCTTCTCAGGAGCGGCCATCTTCGCACCCAGCGCCAACCCCAGACCATAGCCCAACTGCGTCGACTTGCCCCACCCGATATAGCTATTTGGTACAAGAGCCGGCCAGAAGGGAGACATCCGATCACGCGGATAGCCGGCGTCGTGGGTGGCGATGGTGTTGGACACGTCCACGGCTTTGATCAGTTCCGTGAGGACCCGGTACTCATTCATCGGCACTTCATCCGACTGGAGCCGGGGGCGCCACTCGGCCATCCACTCGTCTTTCACCTTGCGGATTTCGTCCGCTACGCCGTTGATGTCGCCTCTGCCCTGCTCACCGATCTGTCGCTTCGCTTCTTCAATCATCTGTCGCAGCACCAACTTGGCGTCTCCGACGGCACCATAATCCAGCTGATAATGTACGTTGAGGTCATCGGTCGAGTTGGTAATCTGGGCGAGGATGGCTCCAGCAGGCATACGCGGGCTGTAACCGCTACTCAGGGTGGTTGCGATACCGAGGACGAAGTCCGTCTTCTTCAGAAAGTGGCCCGCCATCCGAGTTCCGCTATTCCCTGCCGTGCCCAATGCCAGGCGGTGGTTCTCGGGGAAGCCGCTTTTTCCTTGTAGGGTCGTCATAACCGGAATGTTCGTCAACTCCGCGAACGCTACCAACTCTTCAGTCGCTTCGCCGTATAGGATGCCTCGGCCGGCACTGATAACAGGGCATGACGCTTTGAGCAGGGCGGTCACCAGGTCGCGGACATCATCGGCATCCGCGGCGGATTTGCGCACCTTCACCGGCGTGTAGTCGAAGACGCCATCCGAAAGCTCTGCGTGCGCGACGTCTCCGGAAATCTCCAAAAGCACCGGTCCCGGTCTTCCATGCTTCAGCCGAGTAAAGGCCATGCGCATTAATTGGGGGATGCGGTCCGCCTGACTGATGAATTCGGTCCACTTGGTGATACCACCGTAGTGCCTGTGCGAGGTAAAGCCCGGGTGCATTCCAACACTCGACAGACTCGGCCCCCCAGGCAGGAGCAGTATCGGCACCGAATCGGCATAAGCCTGGGCGACGCCGCCGAAAGCGTTCTCGGCGCCCGGGCCGTCTTGCATCATGAAGACACCGATGCGATTGCCGCACATGATGCGACTGAACCCGTCAGCCATGTTCACCCCCGCCCGCTCCTGGCGGCAGATGATCGGTCTCAGTCCCTCTTTGGCAGCCGCGTCTATCAGCGAATGGTTGGGGAAGCAGGCAAACCATTCGAGACCTTCTGCTTTGAGAATTTTAGCAATTGCTTGATTACCCGTCATAATATCTTCTATCCTTTCGATATGTCTTGTATCATGTCCGGTCGTTATCGTCCTCACAGAAAAAACGAGGGGTTCTGTATTGGTCAACATGATAGTTGATACCACCGCAACGCATGACAGTGGCCCATGTAACCATCTTTCTGACTACTGAAAAAGACGAGGATTTCCCGTTGCTCCGGATAAACGATGCGTCCGAACGAAAGAGTTCGGTTGATGCGTATCGGCCGTACTATACCACCCTTGATAAACTGGGTCAAGCAAATATTGATTGATACAGAAAGAGATGACGAACTCACGATCGGATCTTTTTTCGGTTGAAGCTGCCGATTGTTATGATATAATGTCATGAACGCATTGCTGCTGTGATACGAGCTTCGAGAGTAAACACCAAAAGTGTCTACCGAAATCCGACAGCAACGGCAAAAGACGCATCGATATCCGTAGTTCATTCGGTGCGGTTCTGCTACTTTGAGAAGAAAGGAATCGAAAATGGTAAAGATCGCTTTAGCGCTTGGACAGGAACCGACTCCAGTTTGGACACTGGCAAGGCAATCTGGTGTTGAATATGCGGTTGGAAGCATCAACTTAAATCCCGTGCCGAACGCCAGTGACGAGCAACAACCGTGGAGCTACATGTCACTGGCTCGTGCGAAGGCGGCATACGATGATGCAGGATTCAGTTTGCAGGTCATTGAAAGCCGTCCCCCGATGGAGAAAATAAAACTCGGTTTGCCGGGGCGTGATGAAGAACTTGACGTCGTCTGTGAACTCGTCCGAAACATGGGGGCGTTGGGCATTCCGGTGTGGTGTCCGGCGTGGATGCCGATTTTGATGGTCCTCCGGACGTCTCGCACAATCCCTTCGCGTGGCGGCTCTCAGGTCACTGGCTATGACCATGCTTACATGCAAAACGC
The DNA here is from genome assembly GCA_027296925.1 of Candidatus Poribacteria bacterium. Lineage (GTDB taxonomy): Bacteria > Poribacteria > WGA-4E > WGA-4E > PCPOR2b > JAPUIP01. Next base: position 4,438 of record JAPUIP010000320.1, read on the forward strand.
CCCGCTCACCGAGCATGGTGTCATTACAGAAGAGGAGCAATGGGATAATCTCAAGTATTTTCTGGAGCGTGTGGTGCCAGTTGCGGAAGAAGCCAACGTGAAACTGGCTATGCATCCCGACGATCCGCCATTGTCGCCGATCCGTGGGGTCGCCCGAATCATGAGCAGCGTGGAAAATTATCAGAAACTCATCGATCTGGTCCCAAGCCCTGTCAACGGGATTGGACTCTGTCAGGGGAACTTCTCCCTGATGACGGATAATCTGCCCGAGGTGATTCGGCACTTCGGCCGACAGGAGAAGATTTTCTTCGTTCATTTCCGAGATGTGCGGGGAACACCCGAGAAGTTCGTCGAAGCGTTCCATGACGATGGGCAGACGGACATGGCCGAATGCATACGTGCCTACCGTGATGTTGGCTACGAAGGGGTAGCGCGTCCAGACCACTTCCCGAAAATGGGTGATGCCAGCTTTGAGGACCAGCATGGTATCGCGCGGCTCTTTGCCATCGGCTATATGAAAGGATTGATCGAAGCCGTCTATACCGAGTAGAGGAGGATGACTGATGAGTTGGGATTTTGAATTGGTCGAGGGGCCGTTCAATTTTACGGAGGGCCCGGCATGGGATGGAGAAGCCATTTTATTTACGGATATCCCGAACAACCGCATCATGCGTTATGATCCAAGGGGCGGCGAATGCACGGAGTTTCGCACGGGAACGAATGAGGCAAACGGTCTGATGTTCGATCAGGCCGGTCAACTGTACGCCTGCGAGGGGGGTGGTCGGCGAATCGTACGCTACGATTCGGATGGCGGAACCGCCGTCATTGTAAACAGTTTCGAGGGGAAACGGCTCAATAGCCCGAATGACCTCGCGTTCGATGCACAGGGACGGCTTTGGTTTACAGACCCGCGCTACGGCGAGAGAACTGATGATCTGGAGCTCGAGCACCAGTCGGTGTTTCGGTTAGATCCGCAGGCTGATGGCACTTGGGAAATTAGCCGCGTCACGTACGATACGACCAAGCCGAATGGGCTCTTGATCTCTCCGGATGGGGGCTGGCTCTACGTCGCCCAGAGCGAATACGGCGAGGATAAAAAGCGCGAGCTCCGTGGCTACCCGATTAACGACGATGGCACCGTGGGTGAATACGAGGTGCTGCACAACTTCCATCCGCATCGTGGCATCGATGGCATGTGTCTGGACACTGAAGGAAATATCGTTGCGACGGCAGGCTGGCAGGAGAGCGGGCCGGGCCCGATGATCTATGTCTTTGCACCCAACGGTCGCGTCCTGGAAACGCACCCGATTCCGACGGATCGACCGACAAACTGTACGTTTGGGGATGCAGATCGGCAAACGCTTTATGTCACGGCGGGAGGCTGTCTCTATCGTGCTCGTACGGAACGAACGGGGTATCTGATTTATCCGCAAAAATGAACAAAGATGATCTGCGCGCCAATCGCCAGATCGATGTGTTTATTCTTCCCAGGTTGGCAAATCTCCGACCCGGTAAATCGGTGGCTGGTGACTCCGCATCAGAACCGAAACAAGCTGGCAGTATATTTTACTCATCACTCACCAGTCACCACTTTTTCGTTTTACGCTTTTCAGTCTTCCTTCATCCGTCCGATCAACGCCCGATTCATCCGAGCCCGCATCCCCTCAATCGCTTCGGGCGTCCATTCGTAGAATCCTTTCCCGGATTTAACGCCCAGCTCCTCCTTCGCAACCATTTCCCTGAGCAAAGGATTCACATCCGTCGAACTGTTGAGATCTTTGTAGAGGTCCTCAAACGCCGCCAGGACAAGATCCCAACCTGCAAGCTCAAACACCTGAAACGGCCCGGCAACGCTGAGGCGACGCCCAAAGCTGTTGCGGACGACCAGATCCACATCTTCCGCGCTGGCAATGCCGCGTTCAACAATCGAGAACGCCTCACGAATCAATGCGGCTTGCAAGCGTGGTCCCACGAAGCCGGGGGCTTCCTTCTGGATAATCGCCGGCGTTTTCCCGATTTTCACCATCAGGTCATACGCGACCTGTAGCGTCTCGTCCGACGTCTGGGGGCTGCGAATCAGTTCGACCAGCGGTATGAGATAAGGCGGATTGAAGTAGTGCGTATTCAGGATGCCATCCTTACGCCGGGCAAGTGATCCAACCTGACTCGGCATGAGGGCGGTGGTGTTGCTCGCCAGGATGGCGTGAGCCGGACATATTTCATCGAGTTGGCGGAAAATCTCCTGCTTGAGCGGCAGATTCTCTAAAACCGCTTCGACGACAAAATCCGCGTCTCGTCCGACGGCATCAAGCGAATCTGACCCGTGAATCCGGCTGAGGGTTTCATCGATCTGATTCGGCTGGGCGAGGTCGTTGTCCACAAACATCTGGAGATTCCCTCGAATCCGCTCAATTCCCGCCTCGACCTTTTCGCGGCTCACATCGTGCAGGTGAACCTCATACCCGGCAAACGCAAATTCCTGGGCAATCCCATGGCCCATCAGTCCCGCCCCGATAACCGCTATCTGTTGAATGTCGTCAAGTGTCATAGTCTGTTCCTTATTGAAAGAAATATCGAATGCCAATACTCCCCTTGACCTCAAAATCTGTATTCGGTATGAGATCAAACACAGGCACAATTTCAAGAAAGATATCTATCGGTGCATTTTCAAAAATATAGTTGATGCCGACAGGAAGGCGTACTCCAACCCGATTGTCACCATCTGTCGTGCCTTTCCCCTCCTCCAACTTAACCCGCGCACCAAGTCCATAATAAAGCGGCAAGATGCCCGTTTCTATTTGAAATACGTTGAAGTTGTGGAGCAGGTAATCTGCGTGCAGATGCAATTTATCCCGATCGCCAAATGACCAGGCAACGCCACCGACTATTGCCCTCAAACTGCCATTCCATTGCTTGAGACTCAATCCGGTCTGCTCCCCGAAAAAAACACCCAAACCCAAGCCACTGTCTTGAGCGAACGCAGTGCTGCCGAGACATGCAGCCACAAGTGTGAAAATCATAATTGATCTGATCATTGTCACCCCTCTTCCAGAAACGATTACAATCTCAAAGCAGAGAAAGTGCCGTTTCTCTTTTCTAGCGATTTTCGTCGGACTTCTCACACACGCTCTTATACCAATTGCAGTTTGAAATGAGACTGTTATCACCCCCATCCCAACCCCGATGGATCGGGGCGCACCAATTCCTCTCTCCCTCCGTCAAATCCTTTCCTTATTTCTCCTCCCCTTGTGGGAGGAGATGTCACGCAGTGACAGAGGAGGGGAAGGAGAAGCCCCACAGGGATTCCTTCCAGTCACTTCCCTCGGCTGAGAGGGGCTGGGTGAGGGGGAACGGAAAGGCGCATTTCTAAGTCAAAATGGTATAAGCCGTGGTTCATTTGCCCCATGGCCAAAACAAAAAAAGCACCGGCGAAAATGCTTGCCGGTGCTTCATTGGTTGTAATGGTTTTTCTTATGCCACTTGCTGCCCGCTGCGCCAACCATATTCGAGTATGCCAAAAACAGCGGCGCCACGGGAGGAAGGTATCGTTAAATTCATCCTTTCATTTCGGTTATTTAATCTCGTAAACGACGCTCACCGTCACCGTGACTTGAAGCTGCCCCGTTTCGATCGGCGTCGAACTGAGTGCATCCGCTTCGCCAAACCCTCTTTCCGCAAAGGGTGGCACGAATGAACCACTCGACTCAATGATAGAAATCGGCTTTCCGAGCTCCACGCCGCCTGCTGTCGCTAACGTTGTTGCCTTCGCTTGCGCATCTTGCATTGCGTTCTTACGCGCCAACTCCCGTAATGCTGTGGTGTCGTCGATGCCGAATCGGATCGATTGTATCTGTACCAGATCGCCTCCGGCTTCTGCGGCATCGTCAATCGTCTGACCGATTGTATCCAGGTCCCGCACCTTGGCGGATACGTTGTTGGTGACGCGATAACCCCTGAATTCTCGCCGGCCGTCAGTAAAATCGAACTGCTGCTGAATACTGAACTGTTGCGTCTGGAGGTCCTGCTCCAAGACACCATTATCCTTTAGAGAATCGATGACCTTCTGCATCGCGTCAGCGGCTTCCTCTCGCGCTTCTTTCACTGATTGCCTTTCCACGGAGACGCCGAGATTTAAGACGACGATGTCCGGCTCATCGAAAACGGAGCCGTTGCCTGTCACTTGGATCGTGCGGCCAATTTCATCACGATTGATGATTTCGAGAACAGCCTTTTCTTGGCTGGGTTCTTCCACATCTTCACCGAAGTGCTGCGCTACGAGGATTAAATCCAGAACGTCAATCGCTCCATCTTTATTTGTGTCCCAAGGTGCTTCCGCAAATTGGCGTCCAGCTTGCGTATTCAAAAGCGGCGCCAGTTCAGGGGAAGTGAGATCCAGCTCTTCTTCAGGTCCGGTGGTTTTGTCGCCACCACATCCAGGAAGCACTATCAGAAGGAAAGCCAGAAACACCCAAAATTTGCCTCTCATGATAAAATCTCCTCACTCATTTTCTTGCCCGGATTCTCCGATTTGGACTTTATACCGTTTGCAGTTTCAAATGATACGATTCTGGGCTCAGCTTATGTCGTTCTGAGCCCTTCGCTTCGCTCGAGGATAAACTCCGCGAACAATCTCGGAGAGGCAATCGTCAAGCCAACCAGAGATTCTTCACTCCGCTCCGCTGCGTTCAGAATGACAAGAATAAATCGTCTCACTTCTAACCCAAAATCGTATTAATCTCCCTGCACAAACTTTACATCCGGGCCACGGGGTTCGACTTTGATGTCGGGGTCGTTAATCTGACACTGCACACAGACAATGGCCCCAACGCGCGCGTTTTCCATCCGGGGCGCGAGTTTGCCTAGCTTGAATGCGACTCGACCGATCTCTCCGGCTGGAATTCCTTGCCCGCATGTCTCACACGGAACCGATTCGCCCGCGTTGACTTTCGCCAATAATTCAGATGCTTTCATATCCTCTCAATGCAGAAGTACAGAAAGTAAGACGTAAAACGTAAACCGTAAGATTTTTGCGTTCTATACATTACAGAAAGTAACGTTCCTTTCGCTTGGCGACTTCGTATTCTTCGTAAGCCTCCTGGGCGGTATCAATCTCAGAGACCTGCGCAACCGGCAC
>JAPUIP010000321.1 GCA_027296925.1 Candidatus Poribacteria bacterium
GCGATGAGACAATTTCACACCCATGTTATGATGCTTGTGGTCTTTGCGCTAGTTGCATTCACACCATTAACACACGCCCAGAAGACGCTAACTATTGCTTGGGCAGAATGGCCGCCTGCCCATTTTCTACAAGAACTTTCTAAGGATTTTACAGCAGAGACAGGGATCAAGGTTGAAGTGATCCAGATTCCCTGGCCCAGCTTCCAAGATCAGGTCTTCACAGCGTTTGTCGGCAAGAGCGATCGTTACGATATCGTCATCGGTGATAGCCAGTGGCTTGGCAGGAATTCTGTCGGCGGCCACTACATCGACTTGACCGACTGGATGAATAAGAATATCGACGTCAACTCGATCCATGGGCAGGCAATGACGGCATTTGCAGAGTATCCGAAAGGCAGCGGAAAATATTGGGCGCTCCCTGCCGAGGTGGACGCCAACGGCTATGTTTACCGCACAGATCTCTTTAACGATCCGCAAGAGAAAAAGGCGTTCAAAGATAAGTACGGCTACGATTTGGGTCCTCCCAAAACCTACAAAAAATTGCGCGATGTTGCCGAATTCTTTACCCGCCCTCCAGATCTCTATGGGATTGCGACCTACTTCAGCAAAGAATACGACGCCATCACCATGGGCTTCCAGCAGGTGATGTGGTCGTTTGGTGCGTCTTACGGCGACCCGCAAACGTACAAGGTTGATGGCTATATCAACAGCGAAGACGCGGTAAAGGCTTTGGAGTATTACAAGGAACTCATCAAGTTTTCCCCCCCTGACGCACCGAACTACTACTGGCAAGAAACGCTAGATGCGTACAAGGCGGGCAAAGTCGCAATGGCGATGGACTATTTCGCTTTCTTGCCGGCCGCGGTTGATGCCAAGCAAAACCCCAAATATCATGACAAGAGCGACTTTTTCATTGCACCCGCTGGACCGAAAGGACACTACATCAGCATCGGTGGACAAGGCATGTCGATTTCTTCCTACTCCAAGAACCAGAAAATCGCCAAACAGTATATGAAGTGGTTTATTGAGAAACCGGTGCAGGAGAAGTGGGCAAAGCTCGGTGGATTTACGCCCCACAAAGAAGTGCTGCAATCTGACACCTTCCTAAATGCCACGCCTTTCAATAAGGCTTTCGCGGCGAGTTTCCCGTATCTGCGTGACTTCTGGGCGATTCCGGAATACGCCGAACTTTTGGATGTGTGCCAAACAAACTGGAACGCGGTGATTGTCGGATCTAAATCTCCGAAAGCAGCGCTTGACGAGATTGCGCGGAAGCACGAGCAGATCTTTGAGGAGGCGGGCTACTACGACTAACAGATTCGTCGATTGATAGATTGGTCAGGGCAGAGCGCGGGCTCTGCCCTTCTTTGTTTTACACGCCTGATTTCACTGCCGAATCGATACCGTTATTGAGGGTGCATGCAATCCACTCGCTTTTCACGCGGATTCAGCGACTACCAGATCAAGATGGCGTTCATCATGCCGACGATGATCCTGCTCATCTTGATGAATATCTTTCCTTTACTGTGGTCGCTGTATCTGAGCTTTCATCGTTACAAGGCTTCCATGCCGAATCGTCCGCCAAAGTTTATCGGCGTTCGAAACTACGCACAGTTGCTCTCGGACCCAGAGATCTGGGGATACTTCCAGACGACCGCCTATTTTGTTGTGCTTGCCGTTACCGCTCAATTTCTCATCGGCTTTGGACTCGCGTTGCTCCTCAATCGTGAGTTTCGCTATAAAGGATTCGTGACCACGCTCATCCTACTGCCGATGATGCTTTCGCCGGTGGTCGTTGGGCTGTTCTGGCGATTCCTTTTTGCATCCGACACGTCGGGGTTGGTCAACTACTTCCTGAGCGTCGTGGTGAGTAAACCGATTGGCTGGACAACGGACCCCAAGATAGCCATGATTGCCGTTGCGATTGTCGATACCTGGATGTGGTCACCGTTCATGATGCTCATCTCTCTCGCCGGGTTGTCCGCTGTCCCCAAATATCTTTACGAAGCTGCAGATGTGGATCGCGCGTCAAGATGGTTCAAGTTTCGCTGGATTACGCTGCCGCTGGTTTCGCCGCTGCTGCTGATCGCCCTGTTATTCCGCACAATGGATGCCTTCAAGATGTTCGATATTGTCTACGTGCTGACCCGTGAAGGTGGACCGGGCACAGCCACAGAAACGGTTTCGATGAATCTCTATAAACTGGCGTTTCGGAATTACAATACGGGCAAGGCGTGTGCGATGGCATACATTCTCCTGATCATCATCGTTGCCCTGAGCAACATCTACGTCAAATATCTGAACAAAGTTAAAGGAGAAGCGTAATATGGCGCGAGCCGGTCGGAAAAGTTTTGGACATTATCTGACGCTCGTTGTGATTGCGGCTGCGGTGCTAATTTACCTCATCCCGATCTACTGGATTGTTGCCACCTCTTTGAAGGCGCCGGGCGACATTATCACGTCCACTCCGAAATTTCTGTTCCGGATGACACTTGAAAATTATCAGAAGTTGATGCCCCCCAAGGTTCCCGGATTTACGTACCTTTTCATTGTAGAAGCGATAGTCGGGATTTTCGTCTTTTTTTTGCCTCTGCGAAACATAACACTTGCGCGTCGCTTTGCGCTGCTCTGGAACGGAGTATTGATTCTTACCGGTCTTTATGCTTTTGCGATCCGGATGAACTACAACTTTCTGATGCTCGTCATCTACACAACCGTCGCTTTCCTGCTGATTTCCCCGTGGAAGACTATTGACACAAAGCGGCTTCGCCTCGCCTTCGTCAGTGCAGGCATATTTGCGACTGTTGCGGTCTGCGCATCGCTAGCGGACGGCGGATCGAAATACTTCCATCAACTGTTGAATAGTGTCATCGTTGGATTCGGCAGCACCATTCTCGCCGTTGGACTGGGGACGCTTTCCGCTTATGCGTTTTCGCGTTTCAAAGTGGCAGGTAAAGCCGATCTGCTCTTTTTCATTCTCAGTACCCGCATGCTCCCGCCCGTTGTCGTCGTCATCCCGATCTACTTAATGTACAGCGCCCTCGGACTGCGCGATACCCACTTTGGACTCATTTTGCTTTATACAACCTTTAACGTCTCCTTTGCTGTCTGGCTGATGAAGGGCTTCATCGACGAAATTCCGAAAGAGTACGAGGATGCCGCGCTTGTCGATGGATACACGCGCTTCCAGACCTTCGTCAAAGTCGTCCTGCCGCAATCGGTGACGGGAATTGCGGCGACCGCCGTTTTCTGTCTCATCACCGCGTGGAATGAATTCGCCTTCGCGCTGGTCTTAACGGAAGTTGGCGGTAAAGCGGTAACAGCCCCGCCTTCGATTACAAGCGCGACCGGTTCCGGTGGGGTGGATTGGGGAAAGATTGCGGCGGCGACGTTTGTGTTCCTCCTCCCTGTTGCGATCTTCACATTCTTGATGCGGAGCCACCTGCTGCGCGGCGTCACCTTTGGCGCGGTAAAGAAGTAGGCGACGGAATGATTGTCAGTGCGCCAACTTCACGGGGTTTGTCATCCTAGAGCGAAGCGAAGGATCTCTTATAACGACCAATTGAGATTCTTCACTTTGTTCAGAATGACAGGAACGAAGGTTCTGGAAACTATGAAGATGCTTTTGTACCGGTACTTATCTCACGTAATGCGAATTGTGCTTACCTCACTATGGCAACTGTTAGACTCGAAAATCTCACCAAACGTTTCGATGACGTCATCGCGCTTGACGGGGTCAACCTTGACATCCACGATCAGGAGTTTTTCGTGCTTCTCGGTCAGACCGGTGCCGGCAAAACCACTGTGCTGCGGTGCATCGCCGGACTTGAGCAACCGGAAAATGGTTCGATCTATTTCGATAACGAGCGAGTGAATGACCTCACGCCGGCCGAACGAGATGTCGCTTTCGTGTTTCAGGCACACATCCTCTATCCACATCTGACCGTCTACGAAAATATGGCATTTCCCCTGCACCCGCGCGGCTTGCCGACAGACGAGATTGATCGGCAGGTCAAGGAGATCGCGGCGATGCTACACATCGAGCACCTCCTGCAACGGAACCCAAATCAACTCAGTGGCGGAGAGACGCAACGGGTCGGGCTTGGCCGCGCGATGGTGCGCCATCCACAACTGTTTCTGATGGATGAACCGATCTCCAATCTGGATGCCAAACTTCGTGCAGAGATGCGGGCGGAGATTAAGTGGCGACAGCGTCAATTGGAAACGACGACGCTATACGTCACGCATGATCAGATCGAAGCGATGTCGATGGCGGATCGCGTTGCCGTACTGGAAGCGGGGCGCATTCAGCAGGTGGGTACACCGACAGAGATCTACGATCATCCGGCGAACCTCTTCGTGGCTGGTTTCATCGGCAGTCCAAGCATGAATCTCATCCCCTGCCAACTTACCACGTCCGGGGATAAAGTCTATCTCAAGCTGATTGGCAGGCATGCGGTCGAGGTGAAATCGGAGAAAATTGCCCATACACTGATTGCGTTCGGGAGGGCTCGAAATCTGGTGCTGGGCGTGCATCCCGAAGATCTGATTGTAACCACTGAAGAAACGCCCGAAAACATCCCCGTCGAGGTCTACAGCTTTGAACCACTCGGCGCGGAGACCATTGTCGATGTGAACCTTGGAAGAAACGAGGCGGGTGAGGATGCCATCTTGAAATCCAGAGTCGATCCAACGCTTGAGGTCAGGATTGGACAGACGGTCTGGATCGGGTTTGTGCCGGAGCGCATCCACATTTTTGACGTGGATACAGGCATGGCGCTTTGCTGAATTGGCAGATGAATTTTCATTTAAAACGGTGGTTTCTGTAGCGGCAGACCTACGTGTCTGCCAGAAATGGCGAACACAGGTTCGCCCCTACAATTACCTGTTTCGGCGTTCAAAATTTATCAAATCCAACTATACACAGACGAGCGCAGGACAAGGCTTAGGATTGGCCAGAAGCACCCGATCAACGCTTCGCCAAGCACCATTCCGATAAAGAAAGGCATGGCCCGACGATAGGCTTTGATGCCACCGTGTTTGAGTATGAGCCACTTGGCGGTCATCCCGAACAGTAGAGGAAACCAGACGAGGTTCATTGTACCGGGAGCGACGCCGACCACGTAGCCCGCAGGATGAAGCGGACACCAGACGAACCGTGCGCGGAGAAACATGATACCGAGGTTCAGAATGAAGGCGACTCCAAGCACGGTCATGGCTAACCAATCGGTCGGCTTGGGATTAATCAGCCACGATGCCAGGAAATTGTAGGCTTCCCGACCGCCCGAGTGGATCTGCTCAGACCCCGCCGCAACCCCTTCCTTGTAAATTGTGTAGGGATAGAGAATCAAACTCGATTCAATCCCCACGATGCTGGCAATGATCAGCACGATAAGCATCGTACGGTTTCGGATTCCTGTTCGGTCAGCGAGCTTAAAGGCTTCCATCTGATCGGGCATGGGGTGTGTCCGAAATGATGCGTAACTCGCCCCGCTCAGCCAATTCATCAGAGAGAGCATCGTCAAATTCCCCACTCGAAGACGGCGCGTGCCGAACATGGAGATCATCAGGTATTGTGGAGTGACATAACCGATAGCCTGAATTGGTGGCCCCAACTCAGCCCGCATGCGCGTCAGTCCAACAACGATCAGCAGATAGATCGTGATGAAGGCCGCATATCCCCAGATCGACATCCCACCCTTCATACAGAAGACCATCAAAACCACCAAGCTGATGCACAGTATAATCACTGTGGTCCGGTAAGAGATCGCCTCGTCCGCCTCCGCTTCCCGATCTGGACGAATGACGCGTGCGATGACCTGCGCAAAATGCTTCCTGCCACTCCAGCACGCGACGGCAAGCAAAGCGAAGAGTGCGCCGGCGCCTTGCTCTCCGAAGAATGGATAGCCGGGCATATTCGCAATGCCAACCATACTGCCGTAGAGCAGTTGTGTTTTTCTCATCATGTAGAAAAATGCACAGGAGAAGGAGAGGTCTAAAGGGAGGATAAATCCGAGACCGATCAGGTAGGGATGAAGACGCAGTGGCATGCTCCCCAGCGCATTCCACGGTTTCTGCGTAAAGTAGATGTTGAGATCGTATTTCTTGACGGGAATGGACGGCAAGGTTGGGAAGAAATACTGAAGTCCATTGAGCAGGTTGATTCCCGCGGCAATTGCGAAGCCGATCCAAAGCAGGCGGTTTCTGAAGATTGCCCCGGATTGCGCGGTGATCTCGTAGGGGATTTGGATCACCGGATACGCCAGTTTTTCATGCGTCACCCACTGCCTTCTGATGATTGAGGTCAGACAGAGGAAAACCAGCATCAACGAAAAGATAACAACCGACCACGATAAGATCGGCTTGATCCAGAAACGCACGTAGTCGTCGGTGAAGAAATTCACCTCCCCCTCGAAGAAATCCGTGACGGTTTTCGAATCTGAAATCACCAGCCATTGTGGTAAATGGCGAAACAGCAACGCCTCCCAGTCGTTTTCCGGGGTTGCAAAGCGGAAGGCGTACGGGATGAGGCCCATCAAACGTGGTATGCAGTCATGCCCCGAAAAAGCGCTGCCCACGGCGAGCATCGCGTACACAACGATCAGGTCTTGTCGGCTGAGTGCAGCAGGCGGCACGATCTGACGGACACCCATGTTCAACCACGTGATGACCAGCAAGGCGAACATGACGTTGACCGACAGCGTGACGGTCGTCAGATGTGCGGTATGCCACAACATCTCGACGTAGGCAATCCAATAGCTGTTGGCGACAATTAGCAGTGCACCAATCAGTACCGCACGCTTACTGATTCGGACTGTGGCTGCAGTGTCTTTCATATCACGAGGTGTGTGGGAAGTGATAAAAACAAACTGGGCGAGAAGCAGACAATAAAGTGCGGAAGTGCCCGTGCGGAATGTGGAAACGAAGAGAGTGCGTGATATGTGAAGTGTAACACGTCATCACATTTCACATATCACGCTCATGGGCGATAGATTTCCCCGAGAGCGGAAAAACTGATGTCGTGGAGTAAGATGGTAAAGCGACTAATAGTTCGCCTTCATCCGCCCCCACATGGTGGCGAGTTTCCCGGCAGGTTCGACTGAAACGACTCCGCCCGAAATTCTGAAGTTGTCGATCCAGCCGAAATTGGTTTCATGATAGAACGCAATCGTTCCCTGGGTCAGGTCGGTATCCGTCACCTGCGCGACGGACTGGTCATCGAGGAAGATCTCAATCGTGCCATTGATGGCGGAGGCTTTGAGGTTGTGCAATTCCTCCACGCCGTCGGCAACGGCATTGGGAATCCGAGCCCCTTCAATCTCACCCTCTGACAGCGACGTGTAATCCCCATTGACGAACTTCTCCAGCCAATAAGTGGGATTCTGATCCGACGACACCGAATCTCGTTGCTCAATACGGTAGCGGTAGTAGTTGAGATTGTCAGTGTAGTAGAACATAATCCCCCATTTGTCGTTGTCCGTCCAGATAAAGTCCGCGGAAACGACATAGTCGTTCCAGGTGAAGCTATTGCGCTCACCGGGGAATTCTAGCAAGAGATAACCACCGGGGAAGGGATCGTTCCCGGACGGTCCGCCGGGATTCTTGACGCGTGACGGGTGCGTTTTCTGCGAAAATGCGGTAGACTGCCCGGCTGATTTTACTCGATGGAGCGATTTGTCTATGGAACTTCCT
>JAPUIP010000322.1 GCA_027296925.1 Candidatus Poribacteria bacterium
CACAAAGATCAGGTCATCACCGCTGCCGAAGCGGGTAAGCATATCCTCTGCGAGAAACCGATAGCGACCTCCTATGAGGATGGACTTGCAATCACACGCGCAGTTGCCGCCAACGGTGTCCGAATGACGATGGGTTTCAACATGCGATTTAGATCTCCGTTTCGGAAACTCAAGGAGATTTACGCAGCAGGCACTGTCGGACAGGCAATCAGCTACTGGACAACGCGGATGGGTCCCGGCAACCCGACGGGGGAAAATTGGCGAACGACGCCGGGACTGCTGTGCGGCATCACGATTGAATCTGTCTCTCACGACATTGATCTCCTTCGATGGATATGTGGTGAAGTGACATCGGTTCATGGGCAGATTCGAAACGCCACAACGATCGACGGATATAACGACAACATGTGTGCGGTAATGTCCCTTGCCAACGGCGCGATGGCGAATTTTCATGTGAGCTGGGCTTCAGCAATTGGATTCAATTCACGCGGAATCATCGGCACCGAAGGGGCTGTGTCTGTGGACGGAGACGGCATCTGGAAACTTTCGCGGATTCGCCTCAAAACAGCAAGCTCGGCTTCGGAAGCGGTTACCGAAATAAGCGCAGATGAGGCAACGAACATGGCGTATCAGGAAGAGGGACAGCACTTTGTAGACTGCTTAGAAAGCGGCGAAGCGTTTTTGGTGACTGAGCAGGATGGGCTTGCAGCGTTAAAGGTCTCTCTGGGCATCCATAAATCGTCAGAGACGGGCTGTGTTGTGTCTCTATCAGAATGATATGATTTTGGTAAAATCACATTGTTAGGACTTACGCAGTTCAATCCTGGCACCCATCCCGACGGCGGCATGTATGAGGAGAGCGACCGTGAACGCATCGAACATCATCCCGAAACTGTCTGGTTTCACCCGCCCCCGGATGCGTCAACTGTGAATGTCGCTGTTCTTTCGTGGCTTTCCTGGTAACCGATTCGGATAGCTTTCACTCTCAGTGTCGTTATCCCTTCCGCGAGGCGTAGCGGTTCTGTGTACAGGCGCCAATCTGGATTTTCACACTTTTCGGTCGTGTAGGCGATTGAGGCGCCCTGGGTGGCGCAGTGAAGCTGTATCATCACGGGGGCCGTGAACCGCCCGCCGTTGGGTGCCACATCACGTCCTGGGTGCGATTCGGCAATGGGAATAAACACCGGCGCTGCCGTCTGTGGCTGCACACCTCCCGGCCACCACTGGGCCACCATCTGTGCCTCCGGTATCTCACCCATGTCGCCAAACTCATCACGCCAGGCTTCAAGTGCTTCTCGCATTCGGAGAAGCGTCTCTCGGTGCGTTGAGTCACTCGCCAGATTATGGATCTCATACGGGTCCGCGTCCAGATCGTACAGTTCCTCCACCGGGCGTGGATGACGAAACATAATTCGTTGCGGTCCCGAAAGCTTTCCTTCGGCGTGTAACCGCCACATCTCCTGTAGAATCGGATGTCTGTTGCGATACGGAATCCAGAGCAGATAGGGCAATTCGGGATGAAAATTCCGAATGTACTTGTACCGTTTGTCCCGCACCGCTCGGACCATGTCGTAAGCTTCATCGTGTCGATCACGGGCGGCGTAGATATACTCCCGCGGGCTGGCTTGCGGCCCCAGAAACGGTTGTCCCTGAAGGTGTAAGGGCAACTCAACTCCGGAGAGAGAAAGTACCGTCGGCCCGAGATCGATCAGGCTAACCAGATCCGCGCAGACGCTTCCCGGCTCCAGTTGTCCCAGCCAGCGAACAATCAGCGGGATGCGAATGCCGGCGTCATACGGCCAGCGTTTGCCCCGAGGCAGCCCTTCGCCGTGATCGCTCCACAAAAAGACAATGGTGTTGTCCGTAAGTCCATCCGCCTCCAACTCGCCGAGAATTTCGCCAACCCGCTCATCGGCGATGGCGAGGTTATCATAATGGCGTGCGAGCGCTTCCCGCGCTTTCGGAGTATCGGGCAGATATGGCGGCAGTTTGACTTGAGACGCATCCGTGTTCAGTGGGCGGTCATCGCGGGGCCACATCCCACTTTCGTGCGTCACGGTTGGATTGAACACCGAAAAGAACGGCTGGCCGTCGTCGCGATGTCGCCAGTGGGCGTCATCGCTACACTCGTCCCAGGCGGTAATGGGCGGCGTGAACTGGTAGTCGGTCTTCTTGTTATTCGTGCAATAGTAGCCCGCAGCTCGCAGATATTCGGTGAAGGTCTTGACATAGTGCGGCGGTACGGCCGCGTAAGGTGTCGGCATTTCGGGCGTATTCGGATTCGTATGCGTTGTGCGCATCTGATGCGTCCCAATTGACGTCGCGTACATCCCCGTAATGATTGCCGATCGGCTCGGAGCGCAGACACCCGCCGTCGAAAAGGCGTTGGGAAACCGTCTTCCCCCGGCAGCAAGGCGGTCGATATTGGGTGTGCGGGCGATTGGGTCGCCATAGCACCCGAAGCGCGGGGACGTATCTTCGAGGGAAATCCAGAGAATGTTGGGTCTGTTCATTTATCACCCTGATCTGAGTTCAGCCTTTGGCGAATTATTGTCACATTTGTGGGATAGTGTGACAGATTCAAGTTAGCTTTTTCCTTACCCCCGATGGAACAGAGCCTGGTCTCGCGCAGCGGACTCCGGTTTGACCGAGACTCTCGCGAAGTGAAGCTGTGCTCGCCTGAGAATCGGACAACTGAACTTAGGCCGTTAGGCTTGGTCAAGCAATAGCGTCGTGAAGGAGGAGAAAAAACAATCCGACTACGTTCGCACCTGCCCATTCCCATAGATGATGTACTTATAGCTGGTCAACCCCTCAAGCCCCATCGGACCGCGGCAGTGCAGCTTCTGTGTACTAATGCCAACCTCAGCACCGAGTCCAAATTCGTAACCATCCGTGAAGCAGGTACTCGCGTTGACGTACACGGCGGCCGAGTCCACTTCTTTGAGAAAACGCTGCGCGGTTGCATAGTCCTGCGTAACAATCGCGTCCGAGTGGTGTGAGCCGTAGCTTTCAATATGATCCACCGCCTCATCGAAATCCGAGACGACCCGGATCGATAGAATTTTATCGAGGTACTCCGTTCTCCAGTCCTCTTCAGCCGCAGGGATAGCATCTGGGTATATCTGTCGCGTCTTCTCACATCCGCGAAGCTCGACGCCTTCGCCAGCAAGCTTTTCGCACATCGACGGGAGGAACTGCGGGGCGATTCGCTCATGGACGAGCAACGTTTCCATCGCGTTACAGACCGCGACTTTGTATCCGATTTTCGCATTGAGACAGATCTCCGCTGCCATGTTGAGGTCCGCCGCTTCATCGACGTAGACGTGACAAATTCCGTCCGCATGACCTACGACAGGGATAGCCGATTTTTGCATGATATAGCGGATAAATTCCTGGCTCCCACGTGGCACGATCAGATCAATCAGATCCGACATCGAAATCATCTCCTGCACGGCCTGTCGGTCCGTAATGTCCACAAACTGAATAGCGTCTTTTACCCCTTCCCTTGCCGCGGTTTCGCTTAATATGTTTGCAAGCGCCGTGTTGGAATGAATGGCTTCCGAACCGCCGCGTAAGATGACGCCGTTGCCAGACTTGATGCACAGAGCTGAGACTTCAACGGTGACATCTGGACGCGATTCATAAATCACCCCGACCACCCCGATCGGCACACGAACGGTCCCGATCCGCAGTCCATTGGGGCGTTCCCACATGCGCGTAACTTCCCCGATCGGATCTGGCAAGGCTGCAACTTGTCTCAGATTATCCGCCATTCGCTCGATCTTCTGCTCGTCCAACGCCAGACGCTGCATAAGCGGCTCAGCGAGTTTGGTTTTTCGCCCATTTTCCAAATCAATCTGATTGGCTTCTCGGATCTTATCTTTGAATGTCAACAGGCTATCCGCCATCGCCAGAAGCGCACCGTTGCGTACATCCGAAGAAGTCCGGGACAGCTTCCGCATGGCGGCTTTGGCGGCGTGGGCTTTCGATTGAACCATTTCGTGGATAGTTTGGCTCATGTATTCATCTCCTTTTTCGGATGGTTGCTTCCGACCATTCCAGGGCGTCAACTTCGCGTGCTTCGTCTTCCGCCATCTCCTTGTAGGCTTTCTCAAGGTCTTGACCGAGCACATAAGGACGTATGAGATCTTCAATGAAGCGGCTAATATGACAACTGCCGACAACTCGATGTAGACCTTCGTAGACTTGCTCGTTGATTGTGATAGTGAGCTTTTTTTGCATGATGCCAGCACCTCCATTGGTATATAATCTGCTAAGTGAACCTTGGGCGATTAACTGGCGAACCAATATCCGAGCAAAACGCCTACCCCGATGAGGACAATGACCCCGCCGACAACCCCTAACGCCAGTTTCCATGTCAACACACTCGTTTCTCCTTCTTCCTCTGACGATTCCCAGAATTCACGTTCGCCTTTGCTGGCTTTACGATGTTGTCTTCTTCGACGTGAATGGACTGAGAACTGCCCTTCCCATGTCTCTTCTCTCTGCTCTCGGATCTTTTCTTTCATGAGCTCTGCTTCGTCTGGTGCTGGCCGGTCATCAGCCTGTTGGGATTGGAGGGAATCCTCTGCATTGCCCAAGCCTGGCGCCGGACTGGCATCGTGGGTTTGGCGATCGGATTGAGTATTGGTCTCGCTTATCCCTCGCGCCTCACGCAGACGACGAACCGCGTCATGAAGCACTTCTGTGCGTGACTGTCGATCCGGCTCCATTGTGGAAACCGGGCGCCGATCACGCTCCACGACCTCGTCAGCGACAGTGTCAGAATCCGGTGAGTCAGCAGCGGCACCTTTTCCCGCCCACATCGCTCGGCGCTGTGCTTTATATTTTTCCTTCAAAGTCTGTTTATCTTTTGAGCTCAGTGGCATAATTACTTGACTCCCTGATTACAAGCGTTTCGCTGTGTGATGCGTAAGACGTATCCGCCGGTCTCACCATTACGCTTCAACCTGTTCGATTTTGACAACGGTTCCATTCCTAACCCGCTTGAACGCTTCTGGATCGCCGCTCAGCTTGCCAATCACGTTGACTGGACTCGCGGGACGGATTTCATCTCCCCGGCTCGCCGGGGTGCGTCCAAAGAAAATGCAGAACGCCGTGCCGGGGGGCCAATAAGCGAGGTCGCCCAAATCCACGACCTCCTGCGGGTTCTCACCATCCATCGTCACAGGAATAGAAAAGTAGATTTCATCTCCCCACGTATTCCCGCTTGCTTCAATCGGCAGCGCGTCCCAGATCTGCTGTGCCGTTTGGGATTGATTGAGTTCAGCCTCCATGACAACAGGTTCAGCGGTAATCTTGATCTTCTTTTCTGACATGCCAATCCTCCACTATGAAATGCCGCGAGCGCCCATTTAATGTTGACTTGTTTGATGCTTTTTGCGATAATAAGTATCCCAATTCGGAACGCTGAGAGAGAATCGTCATTTTGCGCTGGGCGCTGAGAATGGTTGTATTCTATCACAACTCTTTGAAAATTCACAACACAAAAAGTGGCATGGGGCGCGAAGGGGAATGGTGTGGCGCCCCAACGATGAGGAGGCAATCCATCATGAGACTGAAAGATCGAGTTGCAATTGTAACCGGCGGCGGACAGGGAATTGGTCGAGCGGTCTGCCATGTTTTTGCCAGGGAAGGCGCGAACGTCATCATTGCGGAATATAATCAGGAAAATGGGGCATCAGTTGCGGCGGAGGTCCAGGCGCTCGGCGTGCAAAGCCGGGCGATTCAGACCGATGTGTCGAGCAGCGATTCGGTGAGTTCAATGGTGGCGCAGACCCGTGATGCATTTGGTCGGATTGATATTCTCGTAAATAACGCCGGGATTTTTAGTTACACCCGGATCGAGGATTGCACGGAGGAGGAATGGGATCGAATGATGGCGGTGAATCTGAAGGGGCCCTTCCTCTGTTCGAAGGCGGTCATGCCTGTGATGAAAGAACAGAAATTCGGCCGCATTATCAATCTCGGTTCTCTTGCGGGTCAAGTTGGTGGACTTGTCGCATCTGCCCCCTATTCCGCCTCCAAAGCCGGTGTGATGTGTCTGACAAAGTCGCTGGCGCGGGTGCTTGGGGAATACGGGATTACGGTCAACTCCATCGCGCCCGGCGTCGTCGCGACGGATATGGCAAAGAATCACCCCGACATGACCGCCCAGATGCCACTCGGTCGGCTTGCTGAGCCGGTAGAAATCGCGAACGCCATCTTATTCTTTGCGTCCGAGGAGGGCTCATACGTGACGGGGGCGACACTTGACGTTAACGGGGGAATCCATATGTCCTGAAAACGCTTGCAAAATGGACGAAATTTCTGTTACAATGACGGCGGTTCTAAGGAGATTACCTCGTTGTTAGGCGAAGATTGCTAGAATTTAGGAGAAAAGATGCAGATCGCGAATCGACTCAAAAGGATTCCGCCCTATCTATTTATCGAGCTACGCAACAAAATCAACCAGGCGGTGGCGGATGGCATTGACGTTATTAGCCTTGCCATCGGCGATCCGGTTGAGCCAACGCCACAACCTGTCATTGACGAACTCAGCCGATCTGCGGCGGACTTGGCAAATCACCGTTATCCGACAGACGAAGAAAAAGGGATGTTTGCGTTTCGGAAGGCCGTGGCGGATTGGTATGCCCAACGGTACAATGTTGAATTAGATCCAGAGGATGAAGTGCTGGGGTTGATTGGTTCTAAGGAAGGCTGCCACCATTTCATTCTCGCGGTTGTCAACCCCGGAGAGACCGTATTGATGACGGATCCGGGCTATCCGGCGTATCGCGCGAGTATTTTTATGGCGGGGGGCGAACCGTACAACGTGCCCATTATGGCAGACAACGGCTTTCTCCCCAAGCTCGCCGACATACCGTCTAATGTCGCCAAACAGGCCACAGCGATGTTCCTGAACTACCCGAATAATCCAACCGGCGCAACCGCAACGCCCGAATTCTTTGCGGAAGTGGTCGAATTTGCCAGGACTTACGACATTGCCGTATGTCACGATAACCCTTACAGCGAGATCGTTTTTGATGGCGAAAAACCGTTGAGTTTTCTATCGACCCCCGGCGCAAAAGAGGTCGGCGTTGAGCTCAACTCGCTATCCAAGCCGTTCAATATGACCGGGTGGCGAATTGGGATGGCGATGGGCAATGCGGATCTGATTACGGGCATCGCTAAAGTGAAAGGCAACACCGATTCCGGCATCTTCAACGCGATCCAATATGCCGGCATTGCGGCTTTGACCCAATGCCAAGATAATATCGGTGAGATGCTAGAGATCTATGCGCGCCGTCGGCAAAAAATCCTCGACACTTTTAAGGGACTGGGTTGGGAGAATTACGTTCCGCCAAGGGGAACATTTTACCTCTGGCTGCCGACTCCCAAGGGGATGAATTCGATCGATTTTGCCACGTTAATGTTTGAAAAGGCGGGGATTATGATCGCACCAGGCGCGGCTTACGGTGAATACGGAGAAGGGTATTTTCGGCTTGTTCTGACAGTGCCCGATCAACGGCTGGACGAAGCGCTAGATCGGATTAAAAATGCGCTGGGATAGGAATGATTTCGGCAGGATTGACATTGAACGCAACAGAGGAAACGCTCCGGGGAGGGAATTAGGAGAGGCAGTAAAGCGACTTCTTTGTGCTATTCCCCTAATGCCTAAGCGATATTGAACTTAGAAATTTTATAACTACAAAGTGAATCCCCCGCCGCCATGTGACATTGGCGCTCGACCGGAACGTTGAGTAAACGTTTGAATAGCGATAATTCGTGATGACAGAGTTGCGGATATTTTTTGGCAATCAAATCAATGGCGCAATTATGCTCCTTGATAATGTAGGCGTTCGATGTTTCTTCAATCTCGACCATGTAGCCTTCTTCATTTAGGAACTCAGCAAGTAACCGTATCTTCTCGGCTAGACTCTTTCCTTGAATGTTCTTGAGATGATAAGAAAGTTTGGCTTCCATTTGATATTCGAGGAGCTGATTCACCTTCTCCTCTCCATCGATCGCAGCCAATGTATCTAAGATACGGAGGGCAAATTGGGGATAGTCACTTGGAAATAGCCTTTCCTCTGCCTTCTGGGTGAGTTGATACACATAGACGGGTCTGCCCCGTCCGATTTTTTCGCGGCCGTGTTGAATATAGCCCTCCCCTTCCAAAATGGACAGATGTTGACGAACTGTCATGGAATGGAGATCTAATTCCTCGGCAATTTCACCGGCTGTCATTCCGGTGTGCTTTTTCAAAAGGTCGATAATTTCTCCGCGTGTTTCTTTGGGGGGCGATTTCACATTTTCACCTCAACCTGAGCAATTTGTCAATTATATCAGAAAAATAGCACGTTTACAAGCCAAAAAAGTTTTATAAGTTATTTACTTGACAAAACCTAAAATCTAATGTTATTATTCCGCTGATTTTTGACTATGTCGATCTGATGTGAAGTCCTATGGGCACAGCCATTTAACAGACTTTGGGGAGATCAAGGGAAATGATAGCAGATGAGATGCTCGATGGCGCCCTAAGTCAAAATACCACGCGGGTGCCGATCGAGGGCGAGGAAACGTATGAAGACGAGAACGAGTGGCTGACTCCGCTGGAAGACGACACACCCACGCTCCAAATCGATGCTTTGAGTAATTGGCTGCAGACGGTTTCACACCATGGGCTTTTGTCCCGGGAACAAGAGGTCGCGCTTGCCAAGAGAATCGAACAGGGAGATGAGAGCGCTCGCGATGAATTGGTTCAAGCGAACTTGCGGTTAGTGGTTTCAGTGGCAACGAAGTATCAAGGTCATAACGTCCCTCTTGAGGATCTCATCCAAGAGGGAAATATCGGGTTAATGAAAGCGGCGAGTAAATTCGACTATCGAAAAGGATTTAAGTTTAGCACCTACGCCATTTGGTGGATTCGACAGGCGATTATGAGAACGTTGGATAATTGTTCGCGTTCTATCCGGTTGCCGTCGTACATCGTTGCGAAAGCCAGCAAATTTGACTCGGCGTATGCGCACCTCTGCCAAGACCTCCACCGTGAACCAACGCTTGAAGAACTGTCGCAAGCACTCGAACTCACGGATAAGCAGATCCAAGACCTCCTGACACTCAATTCGGACGCGATTCCCCTCGAATTACCGCTGAGTGATGAAAAGAGTGCAACGACTTTGAGTGATTTGGTGGAAGATTCTCAAGCGAATCCAGAAGTTAGCTCCATTGCGGATTTAGTCGAACAGGATTTAGTGAGTACGCTGCTCAGCAAATTGAAAGAGAGAGAGCGAAAAGTGCTTACGATGCGCTTTGGTCTGGAGGGCGGCGAAGAACAGACCTTGCGTGAAATTGGGGAAAAACTGAACGTCACCCGCGAGCGCATTCGACAATTGGAAATCGAGGCGATTTCCCGACTCAAACGTCTGTACAATGAAATGGGCGAGCTTCGTATGCATCCGGAACATACCAGCCGGCCGGCGGCGTAACGATAATGTCAACACAGAAAGGAGACAGCGGCATCCTTCCGTGATTGCTGCACGATGATGAGAAACCTATTGAACAAATTCAAGAACAAACAAGCCAAAACGGGGCAGGACGATTCATTGCTTACCGTGACCAAATCTGCCAAGGAAAAGATTCAATCGGTGATCGAGAACGAAGAGGGAGAGGTTCAGGGCCTGCGAATTAGCATCGACGGACACACCGCTGCGGCGTTTCAGTACGAACTCGGCCTTGAGGTAGAACCCGACCCCGACGATGTTGTGGTTGACTGTGGCGAATTCAAGGTCTTTGTGGATGAGAAGAGTGCTGAGAATCTAAGAGGCGCGACCATCGATTACGTGGAAGATCTGTCTTCAAGTGGCTTCAAAATTGATAATCCGAACACACCGACCTGGGATAATCCCAAAGCGCAAGCCATTCAGCAGCTTATTGATGAACGCATTAATCCTGCCGTCGCAGCGCATGGCGGGCATATTGATCTTTTAGATGTTACAGACGATTCGATTTATATTCACATGGGGGGCGGATGCCAGGGATGTGGGATGGCGGATGTCACTTTGAAACATGGGATCGAGGGGATGATTCAAGAACACTTCCCTGAAATTCAGAGTATAATTGACACAACTGACCACGCGGCGGGCACGAATCCCTACTACCAACCGAGCAAGGGTTAGCGCGCATCCGTGAACGAAAGCATCTATCGCGTACACCGCCGGATCTGGATATGCTGAAACAGCCGGAATCTGTGTTGCTGATTTCCTGCTACGAACTGGGACATCAGCCAATCGGAATCGCTTCTCCACTTGGATTTCTTCAACGTGCGGGATATACGCCGGGCGTGATAGACATCTCTGTGGAAAACCTTGACACGGAAAAGATTGCCCGCGCCAGGTTCGTCGGCATTTGTGTGCCAATGCACACCGCCTTACGCTTAGGGGTTCATGTTGCGGCACGCGCGCGCAAAATCAATCCGAATTGTCATATCTGTTTCTACGGGCTCTACGCCTCACTGAATGCCGAATATCTGCTCGAACATCATGCCGATTCGGTCATCGGCGGCGAATATGAGCAGCCGCTTTTTGACTTGATTGATTCTCTTTCCGCGGGAAAGCGCGTCAATATTGAAGGTGTCATCAAACGCGCCACAAATGCGGCGCCTCCCGACATATCCAATCCTAAACCCTTCCTGAAGCGCCTCTCTTTTGCCGCCCCGGACCGCGACGCGCTACCTCCACTGGAGAAGTATGCGCGCCTCGAACAAAGTGGCGTCGCTCGCCTCGCCGGTTATGTGGAGGCCAGTCGTGGCTGCAAACACCTCTGTCTTCACTGCCCCATCCCGCCCGTTTATGAGGGGAGATTCTTTGTGGTGCCGAGGGCGGTTGTGCTTGAGGATATTCGCAATCAAGTTGCCGCCGGCGCCACTCATATCACGTTCGGCGACCCCGATTTTCTAAACGGTCCCAAGCACGCCCTTCGCATTGTGCAGGCGATGCACGAAGCGTTCCCAGATCTGACCTTCGATTGCACGGTCAAGATTGAGCACATTCTGAAGCACCGCCCCATCCTCCCCGATCTCCGCGCATGCGGCTGCATTTTCATGGTTTCCGCCGTCGAATCGCTGAATGACACCGTACTGGCAAACCTTGAGAAAGGGCATACATGCGATGATGTTTTTGCAGCCATCGATATACTGAGGGAAGTCGGAATTGCACTCCGGCCATCGCTCGTCCCGTTCACACCCTGGGAAACCCTTGAGAGTTACGTGTATCTACTCAACGCGGTTGAAAGTCAAGGGTTAATCGATAACATCGATCCGGTACAGTACACGATTCGCCTGCTCATTCCACCGGGCTCTTCCCTACTTTCTCAGCCATCTATTCAACCCTACCTTGGTTCGCTTGATCAGGAAGCCTTTACTTACCACTGGGCTCACCCAAATCCGAAAATGGATGCGTTGGCCAAAGCAGTGAGTGCTGTTGTAGAGCGAGCCGCCCAGATCGATGAGGATGCGTTCGTGACCTTCCACCGTGTGCGAAATCTTGCCTACGACGCTCTTGGAAAACCGCAGCCGTCCATTTCCGCCATGCCCAATTTTCAAACCGACCGAAAGCGACCGCCACGGCTTACTGAAGATTGGTTTTGCTGAGCGGAGCCGACTCGGGATCAGTTAGATCCCCTGCGCGCAGACATATAAATTACACGCTAATTTTCCGTTTATCGCGCTGCCTCTTCGTCCTCCGCATGTTTCTCCTGCCACAACTGCCGGGTCCCATCAACAATTTGACGCCCATCATCCATCCGCGCATGTGCTTCTGGTTTCGTTGGGTGATACCTGGCGAACTTCACCAGATCGCAGTTGGCGAAGAAATTCCGTAGCAGATCGAGGTGCGCTTCGTGGCTCAGGCGGGCGAGCAAATCTTCGGTCGTGAGTTCAAGCGCAGGAATGTTGTATCGCGCCGTGATATATTCGCGGATGACCTGAGAAATCTCGGTATGATAGACCTTCATCTTGCCCTGCGCAACGAGGTTCATCCCTTCGATCCGGTTGAGTTGTTCGTGCGCGATTTCGTGGGGCGCGCGTTGACGGGACACCTCAGGTGCCAGGTCCGCTGTTTTGGCCCGCTTGCGGAGATACAACAGAATCAGGACGCCGATAACGGTGGTCATCAAGAGTGCTGCTAAAATGTAGGGGAGCAGACGCTGAGGCGGGGAGACGGGAGACTTGATGCCCTTCATCTCTGTCGCATCAGCGAGTTTGACGGATGTGACCTCAAAGGAATAAGCGGGTGTCTGGATGCTCGCGTCGTTTGCATCGGTGCCGGTGTATTTGATTGTGATTGGTGGGAGGGTGTGCGTACCAGGGGCAAATGCCTGTAGGGAGTAGATCACTTCATAGAGCACTTTGTCAGTTCCCGGCTTTTCAAGTTTTATCCGTTTGACTTGCGGCGCATCCATCTCGACATGCTGCAGATCGCTCAGGTCAATTGGATCTAAGTAAATATGCAGATGTGCATCCGCCTCGATCCGAAGCCGCAACTGAACGGCATCTCCGACGGTAATATGGGCCGGCACAAACTCGTGTGAACGGATGCGGATGGCTTCTTG
This sequence comes from Candidatus Poribacteria bacterium, assembly GCA_027296925.1. Lineage (GTDB taxonomy): Bacteria > Poribacteria > WGA-4E > WGA-4E > PCPOR2b > JAPUIP01. The sequence goes on from JAPUIP010000322.1 coordinate 12,616, forward strand.
AGCAAATACCGAATCGAAGTACACCAGGGATAAAACAGAGAGGACGGCGAAACAGACGGAAAGCGGGCGGAATGGGTGGAAAGGTAGAAGGGGAAAAGTATGACAAATGTTGCGTTGCCTCGCTTCCATACTTCTTAACCTGGCAGAATGGTCGGGTTTAATTGACGACAAGCGGGCGGACAATAATGGATTTGGGCGCCGTCGGACACCGGTGCTGGCAGACGCCACAACCCACACAGCCAGAAGGAAGGACCTCAACACGCCTTTGCGAATCGAGCCGGATTGCCTTTTCACCCATTGGGCAGGCATCAATACAGTAACGGCAATCGATCTCCCGGCTCCGAAGGCAAGTGTCATAACTGACTTCGGCTAAACCGATCTGAATCTCATCAGCCGTGAGTTTTTGCAGTGCACCGCTCGGGCACACCTGCATACATTCGAGGGAGTCACACACAACACACGGTTGATGATCTGGGTCAATGTAGGGCGTGTTAGCCAGATGCGGATCAGTCCGTTGCAAAATCTGGATGGCGTTGGCAGGGCAGCTATCGACGCAGTGGCCACTTCGCAAACAGGTATTCAAAAACGTCTCTTCAGGGAGCGCGCCTGGCGGTCGCAACAAGGCCTTCTCGCTGGGCGAAACAGGGAGATACGCCTCGACCTGCGTATCTACGTATTCCGCGACCGGCTGGACCAACCGCGTGAATGCTTCGCGGAAAAACGAACGTCTGCCGTATTCATCGTCAGATTTTGCCATTTCACCGGATCCCTTCGCTCTTCCGCGTGATAAAATATTCGCATATCAGCCAGCCCGGCGAACTGCCCTTTATGACTTCTGACTTTTCGAGGTCTTGGCGATGCGATAGGTACACTTATGACTTCCCTTCATCAGGTGCTCTTCACGCATAACCTCTGTACCCAGTGAGTGACGAAATAAAGCTAACTCTGCGTCACAGGCGTGCGGATATTTTTCAGCGATCATGGCGATTGGACAGTTGTATTCGGTCAAAACGTAATCTTCCCCTTCTTGGGTAACCTCCGCCATGTATCCCTCTTCGTCACGAATCTCCGCAAGTTCTTTTACACGTTCATCTAACTCCTTATCCGCCAACCGTTGCTTATAGACTTCAGCCTGTGAGACCATGCGATTTTGAAAGACTTTGTCAATACCTTCAAAACCGTTGAGCTTCTCTACCTCCTTCAACAGGCTAATCGCGAAACGCCCGTAGGCTGCCGGAAAGAGTTCATTGGCTTTGTCTGTTAAGTGATACACATATTTTGGACGCCCCCGTGCTGTCTTCTTCCGATGATGATCAACCAGGCCATCCCTTTCTAAAATCGCCAAGTGTTGCCGAACTCCCATTGAACTGATGCCAAGGGACCCCGCCAATTCGTTCGCAGCCATATTGGAGTGTATTTTCAGTAGCCGCAAGATCTGACTGCGTGTTTCCTGGATTTCATAGTTCACAAATATTCCTCCATAATGCTTGACCATTGTCCTTCCCTTCAGATTATTTTGGTTAAACGGCATTGTTGCTTCTACCCAGTTCACATTATAGATCTGAAATTCACATCCGCTGAATAAAGAAGGGAAATCTGACACCCGCTCAAGTCAGAACTCTTTATACTCAATTATATCACAAAAACCGTGCCATTGGAAATCAAACGTTGAAACGCCAACTGCTGTCCGCATGCAAAATTGGCTAAATAATGGCACCAAAGACGCCGATAATTCAGAGAAGGACAACCGAAGTCCGACTTTTCGCTTGACATTCGTGGTGAATTAAACTAATCTATTTAGGGCTGGAATTGACCAAACTGAGGTTATAATGAAGCCGCAGAAAGGTAAAATCCTAATCGTCGATGATGAATCGGTGGTTGCTGATAGTCTTGCCTCGTTTCTAGGCATAGAGGGCTATCAATGTCAAACGGCAAATCAAGGTTTTGCTGCGATAAAACAATTGGGCAAGGAAAATTTCGACCTTGTACTGACCGATATCCGGATGCCCGGCAAAACAGGCATCGATCTCCTGCACGAGATTACACGCTCTTGGGAGAATACAGCCGTCGTCTTGATGACAGGAGCGGGGAATTTGCAAGATGCCGTCGAGGCGATGAAAGTTGGCGCGGCAGACTATATCGAGAAGCCGATTCGTAACTTCGACCAGTTATCCATGCGCATCAACCGAGCGCTCGAACGACGATGGCTCATTATGGAGAGCCAGCAGCATCAGGCACATCTAGAACGAGAGGTACAAAGACAGACCCAGCAGATCCAGATACAAAAGCAGCAACTCTATGAGCATTACCTCGCAACACTGGACATACTGATTTCAACACTCGGTTTTCACGATACTGAAACAAGAGGGCACAGTCGCCGAGTTGCAGAGTACACACGCCTGATCGCGCAGAAAATGGAGATCGGCAGTCCGGACCTTGAAGATATCGAGCTTGGCGCGCTGCTGCACGATGTTGGAAAGGTTGGGGTGCCTGACGCAATCATAAGGAAGCCCACTCGTTTGAATCCAGAAGAGTGGGAGAAGATTTATGAACACCCGGTTATCGGCTACAATCTGCTAGTGAAACATGAATTTCTGAGAGCGGCTGCGCCGGTGGTCAAATATCACCATGAACGTTATGATGGGACCGGTTATCCCGAAAAGCTTGCAGGGGATAAGATTCCCATTGGCGCGCGAATTTTTGCCGTCATTGATGCATTCGATGTCATTACCTCTCGGCGCGCGTATAAGGAAGCCAAATCGATTGCCGAAGCGCGAGCGGAGATCAACCGGTGTTCAGGTACGCATTTTGACCCAAAAGTCGTTGAGGCTTTCAAACAGATCATTGATGAGGAGTTGCTAGAGATTCGGCAGCGGGTTGATTCACAGTTTGGGGAGTAATCTGTTTGATAGATCGAATTCTTGTCACCCAGACAGGCGGCTGGATTGGGGACATGATCCTACTTACCCCCGCATTGAGAGCGTTGAAGCGCACCTATCCTCGAGCCCACTTGGCGCTGCTCCTCCGCCCGCTCGTCGCCGATCTGATGGCAACTCACCCATATGTCGATGAAATCATCATTGACCGCAAAGCCCAATCCCGCAGCCGTTTGAAATCGCTTTGGACATCCGTAGACCATACCCGTCGCTCACATTTCGATCTCGCAATCGTCCTGCATCCGACCTCCTTCCGCAACGCATTAATTCCCTTCCTCGCCGGTGTTCCTGAACGGATCGGCTCAAATGTGAGCGCCCGCGCTATCCTCCTAACGAAATCCTGCCCGGATCGAACCGACCTCCATGAAGTCCATCGTTATCTACGTGTGTTAGCGCTGATCGATATTCACGCTCCTAACGCCGATCTGGAGTTTTGGCATACGGAGACAGATCGCGATGCTGTGCGCCAGATCCTTGCGACTCACGGCATTTCCGCTACGGATAGCGTGATGGGGGTGAATCTGGGCACGACCTGGGATACAAAGCGTTGGCGGTTGGAGAATTTCGCTGCCGTGCTGACACAGGTGCAAAACCGGTTCGGCGTTCCGATCGTGCTGACAGGTTCAGCCTCCGAAATTTCACTCGGTGAAGCCTTTCAACAGAGCGCCGGAGTGGAGGTGATTGATCTCATTGGCAAGACGACGCTTACGCAACTCGGTGCCCTCATCGAGCGGTGTGATGTGTATTTAACTTGCGATAGTGGAGCGATGCACATTGCGGCAGCAGTCGGCACACCAACAATTGCCTTATTTGGGCCGACAAGCCCGGTACGCCATCGTCCGTATGGCGAAGGCCATTACGTCATCGAGAAACCGGTGGCGTGTCGTCCCTGTTACAAGCGAACATGCCTGCGCACAGATCAGCCCCATCTCTGTATGACGGAAATCCGAGTGGAGGAGGTGGTTGAGCAGATTCTTCGAAGTGGGAAACGGGAGTGGGCCACAAAAGTCGTGGTCGATTGAATAGAGCGGGGCTCCAGTCTATCAGAGCGATTTAACGCTGTAAAGCAAAGCTGAGAGCCGTTGTGAGATTGAGGGTATCTTCATTCGCTTTCTTTAGCTGCTCACTCAATTGCGCTGCCATATTTTTGAAAACGTGATATCCGATTTCCATATCCGCCTCCGTCTGTTTGAGAAATTCCTTAATCGAAATCACACCCAATGTGCAAGGCGTTACGGCAATAACGGTTGCGGATCGCTTGCTCTGCGCATCAAGGAGGGCAATCTCACCAAACACCAGCCGGAGCTTGGCACTATAGCGGTTCAACATTTTGGTTTTCTGATCGACCTGCAGCTTGGAAATCTTGAGTACCAAATTCTTGGAGATCTCAACTTCACCTTCGAGGAGGAGATACATCGTGCTGCCAGTCGTACCGTCCTCGATGATGAGCGAACCTTGATCGACGGATTCAATGCGGATTAGATCGGCAATCTGATTGAGCTTCTCGCGTGGCAGACCACTGAATATACTGAACTTTTTCAATTCTTCGGTTGATACGCCATCCATAGTCAGGTGACACCTTATCTCTCAAATTCCGAACCGAAAACAACCTACTGCACGTCGGCGGAAGTTCTTGCCCCACGCCGTGTAGGAGAGGAATCCCTTCCTCGAAGCAAAGCAGCCAATCGTCGAATGTGAAATCCCGAGTCCCCGAGGGGCGAAGTCCCGAGTCTTCGAGGGGGATTCGACTCCTACGGGAGGGTTACATATTTACGCTGCAGTATACTACGTAATCACAATCGCAAAGATTCCCTTTTCAATGATAGAGTCGCCAGGGGGATTGAGGTTGACTTGAATTCCCCCTTGTGTGGTTGTACTGATTCCCGCCTGCTGAACCTGCCGTGTAATGAAATCGACGATGGCGGTGTTCCCTCCTGAAAGCGCGTCTTGGAGTCGAAAGCCTTCATCTTCGGTGATGTACCCCAGCAAGATCCAACCGTTCTCTCGCTTAAAATGGTCGAAAAGCGCGTAGAATTGACGCCCAACAAACTCGTCGGGAACCGAAACCCTTTGAATGTGATGTTCATTGTCCAATAATAGGAGTTCCTGAATGATTTGGGGAGTTCCCGGTGATGTGACATGGCTTGCGAGCAAATGTCCCGTATGCTCGTCGCTAATGACGACATCATCGATGGCCGCCCGCCTGAGATTTGCAGCGCGATTCGCATCCATCACATGGGCATAGACTTTAACATCAGGTGCCATATGCTTGATCATGACCGTCGCCTCAAGGGTTTGGGTATCATCCGGGGCGTCGGGACTGGCCGACACCGATACATCCGGCAGGATGATCGCCGAAGTCGCTTCCCTCACATTTGCGCGTTCAAGCACCGGCTCCTGCGCGAAATTCCCTCTAACGAACTGGATTCTGAGGTTATTGTAGGCCTTGAGATAGTTCTCCATTGCTTCCGATGGCATTTCGTTGACGAGCACCACCTGCAACTGCGCGGCGTTATTGAGCGTATCCAGCACTTTGGGAGCGTCAGGATTCCAGCCACAAATCAGCGTATGCCCCTTCAATCGAATGGTTTTCAATCCTCTGCCCTCCTGAATTTTCTGCGCAACGAAGATGGAGGAAATTGTCGCTGTGAACAACGAGATTAGGACGATGCTGCTGAACATCAGCAGGAATGCCACCAGTCGTCCCGCGTGCGTTGTAGGAGTTTTGTCGCCGTACCCCACTGTTGTCATCGTCACAATTGCCCACCAGAGCGCATCAGGCAAGGAGGTAAATTCTTCTTGGTTCTGGTTCCGCTCAAAAACAAGAATGAGTATCGACGCGACATAAATGCAGATGAAAATAATCAGCATAATCCACAATATCGGCAAACACATTTTGAGCGTATTCAGAATTCTTCTTCGCCGTGTTTGCTCTAATGGTATGTGTTTTGCAGTGCGCATAAATGATACCACGTTTCGTTTCAAATGAGACTATTCCGGCATAGGCTTAGGTCATTCTGAGCAAAGCGAAGAATCTCAGGACTGCAATCATAAAGCCAACAATAGATTCTTCACTCCGCTGCGCTCCGTTCAGAAT